>JBPOIM010000054.1:0-32770 GCA_052034485.1 Candidatus Anderseniibacteriota bacterium
TCTGCCGACGTGCTGGCGAAACGGTTTACTGATGCTGGTATTTCTGCTGTGCGCAGTGAGCCGAATGTTGAGCAGGCTATCTTGGACGGAATGAAGTTGGCGGGACCAAATGGAACTTTAGTCATAACGGGGTCGTTATATATGGTTGCCGATGCATTAGCATATCTTCGATCAATCAATGTATAAATAGATGGACTTGTATATGAAGAAATTTCTTATTGGTTCTGCTCTCGTTGCGCTCGTAATTGTTGGCATTGCTCATACCGCACCTCTTTCGACAAAATCTATAGATATTATTCAGTTGCAAGGCGCTTCCGATTCGATTGTGTTACAGCCTGGGCAGCAGCTAAATCAGCGAGTGCATCTATCTGAGGGAACGTATTCTGCTGTCGCTCTTTTTTCCGAAACAGAAACGCTTCGTGGTCGAGTTGTGCGAGCAACCGTATACCATGGCAAAAATAACGATGTTGTTGCACAGGGGCGTGGCGATAGTCTGTCATACATGCCAGCGGATAATTTGTCGCGTATAGAAGTGCAATTCCCGTGGTTCACGGTGGCTCATGATGATTTTTATACTATTGGTATTACGCTGTTGGATGGAGACCCTTTATCGGTTCGGGTAATGGCTCATGTAGGGAATTTGCCTGAAGCGCAAAATGTGAGGGTCGATGGAATTTCGAAGCATTATATTGCTGCGCTTTCTCTTGTAAGTCGAGTGTCAGCGGTGTCTGGACTACAAATAGGAATGACGATAGGCGCAGCATTTTTGCTTGCGGTAGCGTTGATTTCATTAATACAAGATGAAAAGAAAAAATATATCGCTGGGCTCGTGACGCTTGTAGTGTTTGCCCCCTTGGCAGTCTTTGGATACTTCTCTCTTCCAAACATGCTGGGAATCGCTGATTGGGATTTTTATTTCATGCTTCACGATTCGTACCGATCTGCAATTCTTACACATCATACATTTCCATTTTGGGACCCATACCCATGCGGAGGAACAGCTGGGCTTGCTGACCCGGAGTTTCCATTCTTCTCGCCGACATTTCTTTCTGAGTTGATATTTGGAATTCCGATGGGTGTTCGTATTGCAATCGTTATTTCGGTTGCCATTGGTGCTACAGGAATGCTGACACTCGCGCGGCGCTTGGGCAGGTCAACAGAAGCAGGGCTGATTGCTGCGCTTGCGGTTGCGTTTGGTTCGGTTAATTTACTTGAAGTAACAGAAGGGCACGTGAACGTATTCGCTGCTATGTGGATTCCGTGGATTCTGTGGGCATGGCTCGGTATGTTGCGTGGCAAAACGAAGCCGATTGTGTGCGGAGCATTTTTAGCACTTACGTTTTTGGGCGGAGGTATCTACTTGCTCATGTACACTACGCTCGCATTCATCGGATTACTGATACTTGTACGCAATCGCAAGCGAGCAGCACTTGTAACGGTGCAAGCAGCTCTGTGGGCGCTTGGGCTTGCAGCTTGGAAGCTTATTCCTGTATTACTGTGGCTCAGGCAATTCCCTGACGATGCATATCAGGCGTCCGTATATACGTTGCCGTGGCTTGGTGATATTTTATTTGGTCGGTATTTGCATGGCTCATATATTGTGCTGAACCAGACCAGTGGGTGGCATGAATATGGGGCGTATATTGGGTATGGTGTGTTAGCGCTTGCGCTTATTGGGGTGTCATATATACGTAGAAACAGAATTGTCCAGGCTCTTACTATTTCTACGATTATTGTCATATTTGTTTCTACGCTTGGACACATGTTGCGACCATTGTTTGACTTGATGTGGTTTTTCCCGAGGTCTAATATCTCCCGATTTATTCTTTTTGCTGTTATTCCTCTTGGGCTTTTGGCTGCATATGGAGCTGATCGATTGCGTGCTGTTGCTCCCAAGAAGGTAGCTTCTGCAATTGTTGTGCTTTGTGTTGGGTTAATTGCAGTCGATATTATAAGTCTTACATATCAAATTTCAGAGCAAGCGTTTGTACTTCCCCATGTTGTGCATCCTATTACTCCCGCTCCTTCGCCTATTGCCTATAGTCCTGATCGGTATGACCCTAACGGCCAAGAAACAAGAACAACTCGATCATTTGATGCGTATCGTAAGGGGTATGGGCCAATTGTGTACTGCTCAGTTTTGGGTCCAAAACCAGCAGTTCGAACAATTTATGATGAAGGCGATACTAGCGTTGTTTCAGTTGCGGACGAGGCTGCAAGCAGCACACTTCTTTCTTGGAATTACAACGAAGTGCGTGTGCATGTAAACACTCCTCACGAAACGGACGTTGTCCTTAATGCAAATTATGCAGATGGATGGATGGCCAACGGCAAGCCCGCAAGTATTTTTTCTGATCGTGTTGCCATGCACGTGGGGCCTGGGGAGCAAGATGTTACATTTTCGTACAGTCCGCCCGGTGCTCGTATGGGGTTTATTGTATCCCTTGCCACAATTGTTCTATTAGGGTATAGGTTTTTCTTCTTGCGACGAGGCTAGTCTATTAGTATGATTAAGTACTAGACATTATTAATACGTAACTATTTATCATATGAAAAACGTCACAATCTATACCACGCCTTCCTGCGGATGGTGCAAGGCGACAAAACAGTACTTTGGGGAGCATAACGTTACGTATACGGAAAAAGATGTTGCTGCTGACCCTGCAGCGCGTGCCGAAATGTTGGATAAGTCCAAGCAGATGGGCGTGCCCGTGATCGATATTGATGGGAATATCGTTATTGGATTTAACCAGCCTCGTTTAGCAGAGCTTCTCGAAATTGCGTAATATTATTTGCATATGCCTGATACGAAGCAAATGTCGATTCCGATGGCAATTATCGTTGCCGGGGCGTTAATTGCAGGTGCGGTATACCTTACTCATATAACTCCAGCGCCCTTGGCACCAGCTACTGTTGCAAACCCTGCTCTGCAGCCAACTCCCGCAACTGCTTCTCTCGACATTCGGCCAATTACCGACAAGGATCATGTCCGAGGTCCAGAAAACGCAAAGGTTACGATTGTTGAATATTCCGATCTTGAATGTCCGTTTTGTAAGGTATTTCACCAAACCATGCTTCAGGCAATGAAGGAGTATCCAAACGATATTCGTTGGGTATTTCGTCATTCTCCTATTCCTCAACTTCATCAGCAGGCTCCAAAAGAGGCAAACGCTTCCGAGTGTGCTGCTGCGCAAGGGAAATTCTGGGAATTTATTGATGTTGTTTTCGCAGCCACTCCAAGCAACGATGGTTTAAACCTGGCTGATCTTCCAAAATACGCTGCTCAGGCGGGCGTTGCGGATATTCCCGCATTCGAAAAGTGCGTAGCGGCAGATGAGTTTGATTCCGTGGTTCAGGAAGATACTCAGGATGGCATAAAGGCAGGGCTTCAGGGTACTCCATTTAATATGGTTATTTCGTCCGACGGAAAGAAGACGCAGCTTGGCGGTGGAATTCCGTATCAGCAATTACAAGCAATTATCACGCCTCTTCTTAAATAATCTTGTATTATTACATCGGCTCCTATGCCGGCAGTTGAAACAATTGTTATTCTTCTTTTGAGGTATCAATACTGGATACTTCTTCCGGCTGCCGTTGTCGAAGGTCCGATTGTCGCTACGTTATCTGGATTCCTTGTTTCTCTTGGGGTGTTTCAAATACTTCCCGCATTTCTTATTTTGGTAGCGGGAGATATTCTTGGTGACACGCTCTATTACGCACTTGGGTTTTGGAGTAGGGTTCGAGGTATACCGTCGTGGTTAAAATACATTGGCATTACAGAGGATCGTGTTCGGAAGCTCGAGTCGTATTTTGATGCACACGGAGAAAAAATAGTACTGTTGTCTAAGACGCAGGCTATAGGTGCTGCGATTTTATTTTCTGCCGGAGTTGGCAAGATGCCATTTAGGAAGTACCTGCTGTATAACGCCCTCGGTACTATTCCAAAGGTGCTCTTGTTTGGGCTCATCGGGTTTTACTTTGGGAAGGGGTACTCTCAAATCAAAATTTATATTGATTATGCGGGGATGGCGTCGTTTCTTCTCGCTTTATTCCTTATTGGGATATATGTTTTTGTGAGGAAGTATGCAAGCTCGAGGAATAAAGCACTAAAGATATGAAACGCATTATTATTGTTACCGATACATGGGAACCGAGTGTTAACGGAGTAGTGACAAGTATACGGCATACAAAAAATGCTCTTGAAAAAAATGGTTGGCGTGTGCGAATTGTGCACCCGGGAGACTTTGTTTCTTTGCCGATGCCTTCATACCCCGAAGTTCGTATTACGCTTCCTTGGGAGAGAAGAATACAAGAAATTATTGCACAAGAGCAGCCGGACTATATTCATATTGCGACTGAAGGGTCGCTTGGGTTAGGCGTGCGATACTATTGCATTCAGAATCGTTATCAATTTACCACTGCGTATCATACAAGATTTCCTGAATATGTGCAGATGAGGATGTATGGATTTGGTGGAGTTACTCGGCGCTATCTGCAGTGGTTTCATAATGGGAGTAACAATACAATTGTGAGTACGGCATCTTTACAGCAAGAACTTATACGCGATGGGTTTACTGATGTTGTTGTTGCCCCTCTGGGGGTCGATACTGAAATTTTTAAAAGAAACCCCGATGCAACGCTCCCGCCTGGAGTGAAGGGGCCACTTTTTATTTATGTTGGCAGAGTCGCGATAGAGAAAAACCTTCGTGCATTTTTGGAGTGCGATCTTCCTGGTACGAAAATGATTATTGGGGATGGCCCAGATAGCGACGTTCTCGAAAAGGAATTCCCTGGAGCGGCGATGTTCGTGGGGTATCAGCGTGGCCAAGAGCTTATTAACCTTCTTTCGGTTGCTGATTGTATGGTGTTTCCTTCTAAGACTGATACGCTGGGATTGGTTATATTAGAAGCACTGTCGTGTGGTGTTCCGATTGCGGCATATGATGTGGGTGGCCCTCGGGATATAGTTGAAAATGGAGTAGACGGGTATTTGGGGGACGACTTAACGCAAAATGCGCTACAGTGCCTTCATCTTTCTCGTGAAGCCTGTCGGAACAAAGCGCTCCAGTTTTCTTGGGAGCGTAGTATAGAAGCTTTTGTACAGTGCCTTGTCCCGATTACGAGCCTTGAACAATAAGCTTTCGTAAACGAAAAATTTGAGTGACAGGGCCAAATATTCCCAGGACGGAAATGATTTGTTTGACCATGTGAAGCTCATCCATTACGCCCTTAAAGGCTCCAACCTTGGATTGTTTTGGGGATTGCATTACATGCTTCCAGCGCACGATCGTAATCGTTTTCTTTTGTTGGATAATAAGAGAGTTTAAAAATGATTCCAGGCCGTACCCTGGCAATGTATCGAGCGTTTGTAAGTCTGGTATGAGATTTTTATTGAAGCATCGTTCGCCAGTTACAAAATCTATCCCAAGCATTTTGTATAGCTGTAAGCTATTTGATCGTAAGCTAAAGCTTATGTCCGAAGCGCCTGTGAGTACTGGCGTAACAAGGTCGGTGATGTCTTCTTCTGTGAGCCCTACCAAATCAGCGTCGATCATAAGGATAATGTCATGTGAGGCCGCTTGAATTCCTTCTAAAACAGCGTGGCTTTTTCCTTTATTGGGCGTGTATGATATGCATCGAATGCCCGGAATAGATTGTAGTACTTGAGCAGTGTTGTCGGAGGAGCCATCGTTTACCGCAATAACTTCCGTAATAAGGGGGTGCGCTAAAAGTGTTCGTAATACTTTTTCAACGCGACTTTCTTCGTTGTGTGCTGGAACGATGCAAGAAATTTTGGGGCTAGTAGTATTGTTCATAATTATTTAGCAAGGATCATGCTTGCTGCCATTATTGCAATAATGGCATAGCTGATTGGGTCGCGACTCGCAAACAGTACGGGATCGTCGGGAAGTTTCTTGAGCAGCGCAATTCGCCATATTCGTGCTATCCATATCCCTAATACTGGTACGGTGATCCATAGAAGTGTAGGTGTGTTATATAAGTATAAAACAGAACTGCTTGTAATGTAGAATCCCAGTACAATACATGACAGTACGCCAGAGGCAATCCCCAGGCTTGTTACAAGTGAAGTGTCTTTTTTAGTGTACCCTCTTCCATTTGGGGTGTTTTTGTTTTTAGGTAGTTGAACAAGCTCTGCTACTCGCTTGAGACTTGCGAGACAAATAAAGATACATGCTGCAAATAGGAATAACCATTTTGAAGTTGCTATGTTGGTTGCCATTCCTCCTGCAAAGATTCGCAATACGTACAAGCTCGCAAGAAAGAGGATGTCGATATACGGGATTCTTTTTATAATCCACGAATAAGCAAAATTCATACCTATGTAGAGCGCTAATATTGCAAAAAAATGATACGGAAGGAATTGGTATGCCAGCGTCATGCTTGCAACGCCGAGCAGTACGAGTATTCCTATTCCTTGAGGTATTGTTATGAGTCCTGCTGCAATGGGGCGAGTATGTTTTGTTGCATGGGCACGGTCTGATTGCAGGTCGAGTATGTCATTAAATACGTACATTGCTGACGCAAGAAAGCTAAACGAAAGAAATCCGATGAGTGTAGCAACGAAGACTGGAGGCTCGTCGATTCGGTGAGCCATAATAGCTGGTATAAACAACAAGAGATTTTTTAACCATTGATGAATACGAATTTCTTGCAATATGGTTTCTGTGACAGGCTTTTGGGGGGATTTGAATATTTTTTCTACTGTTGAGTTTTTTACAACCTGTGCCTGAACGCTTTCTGGCGCATCAACAATAACGGCGCTTGCGGCAATGTTCCATATAGATATGTCATCGCGCGAATTGCCCGCATACGAAAAGGATTGTGATGAGAAGTGTTTTTTTAGTGCGATGTGTTTTGTTGCTGCTTCAATTGGGCGTTTTGCTGTACTCGCAATTATTTCTTCAAATAATGCAAGGTGATTCGCCACAAATGTTGCAATATGAGTATCGCTTGCGGTTGCGAGGATGAGTTTGCGTCCGCGGGATTTTTGTTCTTTAAGCCAAGTAATAAGCGGAGTGTTGTATACGAAATGTAGCCGTTCATGTGTTGTGTAGATTCCAATTTTTTCTTTTACGTGCGCTCGCCCCTTTGTTGCGGCTACGAAGAGAGGGAAAATTCGCAGGGGGTTGCGCTTTATTGCCATAACTCCGGCGTCAATAATAGAGTTTGTTCGGATAAGGGTTCCGTCTAGGTCTACGCATAAAGGGGGAAGTGTTTGCTGGGACATATTTCGATCGTACCATATAATAAAAAGACATATGGCATCGTTGGTGGAAACCGTTTTGGGCGCAACGTACCTGGGGAATACGCTCCTCCAGTATAGTATTGCGCTTCTTGTGTTCTCGGTATCTGTGCTTTGTATCATGCTGGTTCAGAGGATGTTTTTAAATCGATTTACGACATTTTCCGATAGAACAAAAACAATGCTTGATGATGCGTTTGCGCAAATGCTCAGCACAATCCACCCACCATTTTATTGGTTTGTATCTTTCTTTGTCGCTCTCCAATATCTGACAATTCAAGGGGCTTTTAAAGCTATTATTCAAAATATTTTGGTTGTATGGGCGGTTATTCAGGTTGTGGTTGCGCTACAGATTTTTATTGATTTTATTATTTCGGAAAAGATTGCAAAGAAGGGGAAGCACGGGGACGTTTTGGTTTCTGGGCTTTTAAGTGGGATTGTAAAGATCGCCCTCTGGATAATTGGTGGAGTATTTGTATTGTCGAACTTGGGTATTAATGTAAATTCGTTAATTGCAGGACTAGGAATAGGGGGAATCGCAGTTGCACTTGCTGCGCAGAATATTCTTGGCGATCTTTTTTCCTCCTTGGTTATTTACTTTGATCGTCCGTTTTCGCCAGGGGATTATATTGTTACCGGTAGCACAAGCGGAACAGTAAGAAAAATCGGCATTAAATCTACACGTATTCAGGCGCTCTCTGGGGAAGAGATTATTGTGCCGAATAAAGATATTGTTGCTGCTCGGGTAAGTAATTTGAAAAGAATGACAGAGCGCCGAGTGTCTATGAAGATAGGGGTTCGGTACGGGACGAGCACAAAAAAGCTCGAGCAAATTCCGGGGATACTTGAAGAAGTTGTTTCTGCTGTTGAGCACACTGATTTTAAAAGTGCGTATCTTATTGATTTTGGAAACTCTGGCTTGGTATTTGAGTTGGTTTACATTGTTCGTACGAGGGAATTTTCGGTGTATCGAGAAGCACAACAAAATATTATTCTTGGGGTGCTATATTCTTTTGAGAAACAAAAGATTTCCCTTGCTGTTCCAGTGCCTACTGTTCAAGCTGCTCCGTAAACATGATAGAGCTATTTCCTTCCCGCACTGTGGCGTTGGAGGTGGGTGAATTTGCTATTCATTGGTATGGAGTGTTGTATGTAGTGGCATTTTGGTTTGCATGGTGGGTACTACCTAGGCTTGCGAAAAGGCACGGAGAAGATTCTTCTAAAGATTTTTGGGCGTTGATTGTTGCATATGGCGCAGTCGGTGTTGTTGCTGGAGGAAGGCTTGGGTATGCCATATTCTATGAGCCATCTTTTTTTCTTCAGCATCCAGCGGAGTTATTTCAAATTTGGCATGGAGGAATGAGTTCTCACGGAGGGTTTATTGGAGTGTCTGTTGGGGTATGGATGGCGCTTGGGTATTCGTTTCGTTCTATGTTCGGCATTGCTGACGTTATAAGTATTCCTGCAGCATTTGGAATTGCGCTTGGGAGAATTGGAAACTTTATTAATCAGGAGCTCTACGGGACAAGTACTCATGTGCCCTGGGGTATTGCGGTTCCTGATGATACGCTGCGCCACCACCCGGTTCAGGTATACGATGCATGCGGAATGATGCTGTGTGCGTTTGTGTGTGCGAAGCTTCTTGAAAAGAAGCGCCCTCGTGGGTATGTGTTTGCTGTCTTTTTGCTGTGGTATGGAGTTCAGCGCTTTTTGTTGGAATACATTCGATTTCAGCAGTGGCCACTGATGTGGGGACTATCTCGAGGGCAAATTCTTACTGTTCCGCTTTTGTTTGGTGGCGTGCTACTCTTGTGGTATGCCAACAAACGAAGTATTCGTTCGTCAATACCAGGCGCTTAATCCCGAACAGAAAAAGGCAGTCGATACAATCGAAGGGCCTGTTATGGTCTTGTCTGGCCCTGGAACAGGAAAGACACAAACACTTGCTATGCGTATTGCAAATATTCTGCAGCAAACGCAGATGGATCCCTGGAATATTTTGTGTCTTACCTTTACGGAGTCTGGGGTGGCAGCTATGCGCTCTCGGTTATTGTCTATTATTGGGACTCCTGCATATTACGTTCGAATTCATACATTTCATTCGTTTTGTAATGACATTATTCGTGAACATCCCGAATTTTTTGCAGTATCTTCGGGTCTCCAGACGCTTTCTGATGTTGAGCGAATCGAGCTTGTGCGCGACGGGATAGACAGCCTTTCTGGGAAAAGCTCGCTCCGCCCTTTTGGCAGCCCGTATTTGTATTTACGCGACGCCTCTTCAATGATTCAGCAACTGAAGCAGGAATATATTCGTCCTGAGGATTTTATGGAGCTACTGAAGAAAATAGAGAAGTTTTTAGGAGGTACGAAAAAAGAATCAAAAGATTTTTTTGGCCAAAAAACAAAAGAGCGAACCAGTGCAGTGTGTGAAGCGTTTTATGTAAAGCTCGTGCAAGCGGGGAAACAGTGCGCTCTTCCGGGTCCGCTCCTTCTGGTGATGTCTCGTATATATGAAACGTATACAAATCGAAATGCAGCTGCAGAAGACGAGAAAAGTGAAAGTAAGCTTCGCACTGCCTTTAAAAACGAAATAAAAGCGTGGTATGTGAAGATGGAGCGGCAGCTTGAGCGGCAAAAAGATATGGTTGGCGTGTACGCGTACTACCAAAAAGAGATTGTTCGTCGCGGGCGGTATGACTACGAAGATATGATTAGTATGGCTGTAGAGGAGTTTCAGAAAAACGATGAACTATTGGCGCAATATCAAGAGCAGTTTCAGTTTATTCTTGTTGATGAGTACCAGGATACAAACGGAGCCCAAAATAAGATAGTAGAGCTTTTGGGAAGTTTTGATGATTCTCCGAATATTTTTGTTGTCGGAGACGATAAGCAATCAATTTATCGTTTTCAGGGAGCATCGTTGAACAATATGTTGAGTTTTTACGATTTGTATCGCAAGAACATCTCGGTTATTTCTCTGAAAGAAAACTATCGGAGCCAAGAGGTGGTGCTTCAGGCGGCAGATGCTGTTATTTCTCATAATGTTGAATCTATTTCGAAGTACATTCCTGGGATTGAAACTTCCTTGCATGCTGCGTCTGGTAGGTCGTCTGAAATGCTCTTCTATCATGTATTTGATTCTGAGGACGCGGAAGACTACGCGATTGCAACCTACGTGAAGGGTAAAATTGAACAAGGGGCGCAACCGGGCGATATAGCTGTATTGTTTCGGTATAATCGCGATGGAGAGGAACTGCTTCGCGTTATGCAACGACTTGGTATTCCTGCGCGACTGGAGGCTGGGGAAAATGTATTTGATGATGTATCTATTCAGCAGGCACTCTTGTTTATTGAGTATATTGTTGATACGCGCCGCGAGGATCTTTTGGCGAACATTCTGCAGTATGATTGGCTTGAGTTACCCTCGCTTGATGTGCTAAAAATACTTTCCCACGCGGGGAGAAGCCATATCGATATATTGCAATTGCTCGGAGATGAAGCGGAACTTGGGCGCGCTGGTGTTGCGAGTGCCGATCAATTTATTGCATTTCAAAAACGCATTGCAGACTTCCGGGCCGCGGCTGTAAATGAAACGCTTCAAGAATTTTTACATCGTGTATTTGAAGAATCCGGTTGGTTACAATTTGTGCTGCGGAATTATGACAGGGTGTCGTGCTTACAGAAAATGACTCGTTTGCTTCAGGAGGCAAAGCAGTTGAATCAAATCCAACACGAACTACGTCTTCAAGAATTTATGCAGCGTCTTCAGTTGCTTCGTGAGCACGATGTGCCGCTACAAACAGAGCAGTGGCAGGGTGCTGAAAATGCCGTTCATCTTATGACCGCACATAAATCTAAAGGGCTTGAGTTTGAGCATGTTGTTATAAGCCGATTAAATAATAGGCATTGGGGGAATAACCCGGAGCCGGGAAGACTTCAGTTGCCACACGGTTTTATTCGATATGACTATATTGTTGCAAGTGAAAATAACGAAGATGAGCGAAGGTTGTTTTATGTTGCGCTTACTCGGGCAAAGCAAAGCGTATGGATGACTCGGGCAAAGCACACGGGAAGTGGGCGTTCTACTGTGCCTTCGATTTTTTATGAGGAAATCCCCGCTTCGTTGCGAGATGCTCATGAGCATGTTGAGGGAGAGCAAGAGTTTATTGATAGGAGTGTATTAGGTACGGTGCGTGCTGTTCCGAAAGAAAATAAGGAGCATGTGCGTTCGTGGCTATCTTCACTGCTTCAAAGCTACATCCTAAGCGTGACGCATATTAATAATTACTTGGAATGTCCTAAAAAGTTTTACATAAAAAACGTATTGCATGTGCCATCTGTCCGCACCCCTCACCAGGCGTTGGGGTCTGCGGTACACGGAGCATTGGAATTCTTCTTTGCTGAATATGAAAAAACAGGAGAAGTGCCAAATGCCAATGTGCTTACTTCTGCGTTTGATCGATTTTTAGCACGAGAAGTGTTAACGAAAACCCAGGCTGCACATGCGCAAGAGGTGGGAGAGGATGTATTGCAAGAGTATTGGAGAAATTATCACGATTCGTTTGTTCGGCACACAAAGAGAGAATATAACTTTAGGAATCATGGTGTTGTAATAGATGGGGTGCCGATTACGGGACTTATCGACAAGATAGAATTATTGGATGCGGATGCAGTCCAAAAAGATGGAAGCTGGGCGAAGGGTGCGCGCGTAAATGTTGTTGATTATAAAACAGGAAATCCTGAGCGGGGTATGAAGAAAATAGTTCAGGGGGGAGACTATTGGCGCCAACTCGTGTTTTATAAAATTTTATGCGATGCTTCTCCGCGTTTTCCGTACACATTTGCTACTGCCGAGATAGATTTTATTCAAAAAAGTGATAAAAAAGGATTTTTGAAGGAAACGATTGCCATATCGGATGAAGAGGTTGCATTGGTACGAGAACAAATAGCAAGTGTGTGGAAGCAAATTCAACAGCTCGCATTTTTAGAGGAAGGCGCTGGTTGTGGGAAAGAGGATTGTCAGTATTGTTCATACACTCCGTGATGTCTATGGCAAAAATGGTTTCTAGAGGATATGCTATTTGTATATGAAAAACTCCATTCCTATTATTATTGGCATTATTATCATTGCGGCCGTAGGGTATGTTGCCTTGCGTCCTTCTTCTGATGAAACTTCTCAGGTAGGAGGCGACGAAGCGCTTCCATCCGTTTCTCCGGACCTTATTACGTTCGGTGATACGAGCTCAACAACTGCTCCCGCAACGTCCGTTTCTCCAATTACCTCCCCTGAATCTATGGATGCAATGAGCGAAGAGCATGTTGAGAGTGTTTCTATTACTGATACGGGATTTGAACCCGCTACGCTTACGGTTCCTTCCGGAACTACTGTTGTGTTTACAAATAACGGCCAAGCAGCTCACCGGCCCGCTTCCGACCCCCACCCAACGCATACGGGATTACCGGGCTTTGATGCAAAGCGCGGGCTTGCGACGGGTGAGACATACTCATTCACGTTTACAAATACGGGAACATTTGGGTATCACGATCATCTTCATCTTCAGTCGAAGGGTACGATCGTCGTACAGTAGGATTGAGCATAAAAGAAGAGCCCTTTCGTGGTATACTGAAGGGCATGATTGATCGCATTAGCGAATCTATTTTGCAATTTCTTGTAGAATCTCACGAGCTTTCGCTAGAGGATGGCGCTCGTATTCGAGAAGAGTTGTCACAGCAAAGTGGAGCGATCTTTGACGCATTGGTAACAAAAGGCTTAGTGACGGAAGAGCAGTATACAAAAGCGTATGCCCATGCACTTTCGATTCCTTATGTTGATGTGCGTGATATCCCGCTTGATAAAAAAGTTCTTGAGATAATTCCCGAATCTACTGCTCGAGAGCATCAGATTGTCGCATATGAGCAAACGCCCAGCTCGCTAAAGGTCGCCATGGTAAACCCCATGGACCGTCAGATTATTGAGTTTTTAGGCAAAAAAATAGATAAGCGAGTTGAGGTTGCGCTTGCAAGCACTACAAGCGTTCGGGAAACACTCGCAAAATATCAGGGAACGCTTGAGGCAGATTTGCAGCAAGTTATTGCGGAAGCAAATAAGGCGCAGGCTGGTAGCGAAGATTTGTCGAAAGCGGCAGCAGATTTACCGATTATTAAAATTGTTGACTCTATTTTGCGCCATGCTATTGGGAAGGGCGCATCCGACATTCATATTGAGCCCACGGAGGATCAGGTTATTGTTCGGTATCGAATCGATGGAATTTTGCATGACATGATGGCTCTTCCAAAAACGGTACTTCCGGGAATTGTTGCGCGCATTAAAATATTGAGCAATTTAAAAATAGACGAACATCGTTTACCGCAAGATGGTCGATTTAAAATGGAAAGCGATGACTTTGATGTTGCGTTTCGTGTGTCTACACTCCCTATTTTTGATGGAGAAAAGATCGTTATGCGTTTGTTGGATGAATCGGGAAGGGGTATCTCATTAGACGGCCTGGGGATGCGCGAAAAAGATTTGGGGCTATTTCGTAAGGGGATTGAAAAGCCAAACGGAATGATTCTGGTAACTGGACCTACTGGATCCGGAAAAACAACAACACTGTATGCCGCAATGAGTGAGCTTAATACTCCGGATGTAAATATTAGTAGCATTGAAGATCCAATTGAATATCGAATGCAACGGGTGAATCAAACGCAAGTGCAGCCTAAAATTGGTCTTACGTTTGCAAACGGATTACGTGCGCTTGTTCGACAAGACCCGGACATTATTATGGTTGGTGAAATTCGAGATGAAGAGACGGCTTCTCTCGCAGTAAATGCAGCGCTTACTGGCCATTTAGTGTTATCTACCTTGCATACCAATAGTGCGGCAGGGGCAATTCCTCGACTTATGGATATGGCTGTTGAGCCGTTCTTGCTTTCCTCCACTATTGACCTTGTTATGGCTCAACGTTTGGTGCGCGTGTTGTGTCAGGAGTGCAAAAAACAATCAACGCTTGACCAAGGAATGCTCGATAGCCTGAAAGCGGTCATGGATTTGGACCGAGTGCTTACTGTTTTGCAGACAGAGGGTGCTCTTGATACAGCTGTGACATGGCAAACATTTCCTGTATTTCAGGCAGTTGGGTGCTCAAAGTGCCAAGAAGGATACAAGGGGCGAATGGGAATTTATGAAATATTTGAAATGACTCCTTCGCTTCAAGAAAAGCTTACTGCGACGGTAACTTCTGAGGTTATTGAGGAAAAAGCAAGAGAAGAGCAACGCATGACCACTATGCTTGAGGACGGAATGGTTAAAGTTGTTCAAGGGTTAACAAGTATTGAAGAGGTACTTCGAGTAGCAAAGGAATAATATGCCACTGTATATATTCAAAGGAAGAAACGAGCGAACGGGGGCTGTTGTAAACGGCAATAGGGAAGCTATTTCTCACACTGCTCTTGGGCAAGACTTACTTCGAGAAGGAATTTTGCTTACGTCGTTTGTGGAGCGTAAATCGGGATTAAAGACTTCTACATTCTCTTTGTTTTCTAAGGTTCCAATGCTCGAGCGCGTGTTGTTTGCTCGATATTTTGCGCTCATGTTGAAAGCGGGGCTAGATGTAAAGAGTGCGCTTGCAACACTACAGCGACAAACAAAAAATAAACCATTCTCTGAAGCAATTCAGTCGGTATACCAGGGAATCGAGCGTGGGCAAACGTTAGCGTCAAGTATGCGAGCGTTTCCGAATGCATTTTCTGCGTTATTTATTAGCTTTATTCAGGTCGGTGAAGCTACTGGGAAGTTACAAGAAACATTAGAAATTCTTGCGAAGCAATTGCAAAAAGATTTTGAATTACGACGAGCGGTGCGTGGCGGAATGTTGTATCCACTCGTGATTGTGGGCGCGTTGGTTATCGTAGGTATCGCGATGATGATCTTCGTTATACCGAAACTTGTCGAAATATTTCAAGGATTTAATGTCGAGCTTCCATTTACTACGAAGGCATTGATTGCGATTAGTTCTTTTGCAACTACGTATTGGTATGTTGTGGTGCTCGCAGTTATCGTTATTCTTGTTGTTGGGCGCTTTTTGCTGAAGGTGCCAAGTGTGCGTTTAGCTGTTATGGATATTCTGCTTCGTGTGCCCGTTATTGGGTCTATTACAAAAGATGTAAACATTGCGCGATTTAGCCGAAACTTAAGTTCTCTACTCTCGAGCGGTGTTGCATTTGGAGAGGCCTTGGCAATTCTTGGCGATAATACTCCAAGTCCCGTATACGCTCGAGTGTTTACGCAGGCAGAAGCGCATGTAAAAGAGGGGCGACCGTTGAGCGAATTTTTTGAACGACAAAAACACTTATTTCCTGCAATTGTTATCAGCATTATGAGCGTGGGTGAGCAAACGGGGGAACTGGATAACGTGCTTAATGAAATAGCATTGTTCTATGAGGGTGAAGTAGACCAAACGATGAAGAACTTAACGTCCATCCTCGAGCCTATTTTGATGATTGTTATTGGGCTTGCCGTAGGGGCGCTTGCGATATCGGTTATTTCTCCGATTTATAGTTTAGTAAATGTTATCTGATGTATGAAAGAGGGGGGTTTTACGCTTGTTGAGCTACTTATCGCAATATTTTTCTTGCTCGTTGCGGTTATTGGAATTGTTGGAGTGTCCGTGCTGACAACTCGCACATCTTTTCAAGTAGAGCGCAAAGTTATTTCGCAATCGATCGCAAATTCAACAATAGAGAAGCTACACGCATTGTCATATAGTGAGGTTGGGGCGGTGCCTTCAGGGGCAACGTTACTTGAGAATGGGTCGTTGCCGTATGGGTCTGTTGAGTATCGGGAAACTATTCATCAAAATGGGCAAGATTACATAGTAACAACGGACGTGATTCCCGTTGATGATCCTGCAAACGGCACATTGTCTGGACTCGCAACAATTACAACTGCGGATTACAAAAATATCCGTGTCCAAGTTACTCCAAGCGCTGCGCTTGCAGGTGGGCAGGATCTTGGGGTTGTAAGCGCGGTTACAACCATTTCTAACTGGCCTCCCCAAGCGTGTGTGCCAGGTGATCCTACTGCGTGTTCTGTTTCAACAACTCCAATGCAACCCAATTTTGTATTTGAAAATCCAGGGCAAATGCGTTCGTTCGTAAATAGTCTTGGGCAGTTTGCGCTTATACCTACTACGGTTGGTAGTAATGAAGGTGTGTTTGCACCGGATACTGCAACGGAACAAAAACTTTGTGATTTAAAAGGGTACAGTACCGTAACAGGGGTAACTCAAGAGACTCCTACTCAGCTCGGGGTGTATGTAGACAAGCGGTGGGATTCATCTACAAATACGTTTGTAACCGTTCCTGTTCAAGACCAGCCAAATCCTCATCTTGCAACCCTTGAATGTGGAGATCCGAAAACCCAGGCAACGTGTTCGTATCCTATTGCTTGCCCTGCTTCCGGAAAATGCTCCGATGCATATCTCGAGCGTGGGTATACGCCAACGGGTTCAGTATATTCGAGTACATGCAAGAGTTCGGCAGATTGTGCGTCGGGATATGTATGCAATACAGGTAGCGGACTATGTGAGGTTCCGTCTTCCGCAAAGTATCAATACGCAACCTCAGAAGATCCGAAAGTGGCAGGACAGGCTTCCGATTGCACAACGAAGTACCCGCCTGGTGGTGGGTGGACTCTGCGGGACCGAGAAGCACTGGCATGCTCAGGTGGGGTATGTAATCGCGACATTTGTTTGTGGAGGAAGCCTGTTTCAGACGATCGGCAGTATTACTTTAAAGAGTGGCCAGGAACTTCGGCATGTTCTGCAAGCGATTCTGCTGTATCTGGGAGTACGCTTATATCGAGCGGATGTGCAGATCCAAATAGTTCGTGCCCCGCGTATGATCCCGCGACCGGTAAAACTACAAAAGCAGATTACTGTTTCTATGAGAAGCTAGGTTCACCGGCTGCGTCTGACCTTACATTGACGCATCAAGCTGGTACGACCAGTGAGCCGGCATATTGCGCAAGCGTGAATCCATATGGCGGTCCAGCTCCGTCTCAAAACGTTACGGCAACTATTACGATTTCTGATGTGTATAACACGAAAGATGGGGATACAACTCCTACAATATATTTTGGAACTATGAGTGGGTTTTTTAATTACGGTTTAACCTCAATACCAAGCGGACAGTCCTTTGATTTGGTAAAAAATGGCACAGTGGTTACAGACCCGTATCTCCCAGGAGAAGTGCCTGGTATTTCGGTCCAGCGAAGACCGGGGTATATTATTATTTCTATTGATTCTGATAAGACGGATGGGCAGGAGGGGGCAAAAGGCACTATAACAATTAATGGGTCGACGTTTACTTCGATGCTAACGAGCACTCAGATTATCGGACTTGAAAATACGAGTGGCGAGCCTGCGGAGCTTGGGAGTATATCTCGCGATGAAGCGGTTATTACCTCTCCTACTGAAGCAAAATTTACGTTCACGGCTGGACCCGATCGAGATAATTTTGCGTTATTTTTTCCTACAAACGCGGGGCAGCCAAATGTTGCAAATCCAAGTCGCGCATGTGTAGATGGGGGAACTTCTGGCGCGCCATGTGTGAGCGATATTTGTTTGTGGAGGAATGCAAATCAATGCTCTTTGCCTGTGACGAGTTGTACGATCGCGCAGTATAATGCTGCAAAAAATACCCTCCCTGAAAGTCAGGGGTGGGTAAAAAATGTTACCCCATCAGCGCCCGGACTAGATGTGAGCGCGATACAAACCGACGCGCCTTCTGGGAAAAAATATTTTACAATGACGGATCAGAATAGTTCTGGATTTTTGGACTATACCTATCCTGGTATTGATGAAAGTCTACTTATTGATCAAGATTGGACATATGAGGCTACAGTGCGCGTGAGGACCGGAGATCCGCAGCCGCTTGCAATTGGACCATTTCAGACGCTCGTTGCCGGAGGAATGAAATATATTAACGCGATATTTGAAACAGGGAAAATAGGCGCTATGGGGACGAGTGCGTCTCCGTATGCGTATGCGGTAAGTGCGAATCAGGATACGGCAACTTCGTTTGCTACATATACAATCTCGCATCATAAGCACAGTGCGGGAGTTTTTGATGATGCATACGATATTTCTGTGAACGGAACGCCTGTCCCTGACCTAACGGGGATTCGCCGAAGTGAAAGTTACACGCCGGGTTCTGGAGAATTTTCTCAAGGGGTGCTTTTTGGATTTCCGTTCGCACCTTCTCAGGGCTCTGTTGATGTGTCGAGTGTATTGTTTAAGTCGGGATTATGTCTATAAATACGAAAGGGAGCGTTTTGCTCATGGTGTTGGTTATTGTATCGATGCTTGTCGTGTTATTTGGTGCGCTCGTTGGAATTATTGCGAGCGAAGTACGCAAGACTTCTGACGATAGTCAAAAAGAGCGTATTTATCAAGCTACGGAATCAGGAGTGCAGCGAGCACTATTCTTAGTTGGAGACGCTTCCTATACGATTGGTATGCTTGCAGCACAGTATCCTGTAAGTAGTCCTACTTCAATCAATGTTACTGATCCTGTATCTGGAGATGTTATTGGAAGTTATACGACGACTGTTGAGCCGGTTGGCGGGTCTGATGAGGCAACGCTTCGTGTTGTCGGAACAAGTGAAAACGGGAGATTCTGTTCCCAGGTAAACGTTCATATTGCGCGCCCTAGTGGAAATCCTACCGGACAATATCTTGCATCTGGGTGGAGTAGGTCGAATTGTTCATAAATTATGATGATGTGCACGTCTCAAAAAAATAATGGGTTCACTCTCGTAGAAATTGTGGTTGTGCTGGGAGTAAGTATTATTGTTGTTTCTGCGCTTATGGTTTTTTTCTCTAATAGCCTTACGACATATAGGTCGCAAGTTGCTGCAATGCTTGCAGTTGCGAATGCTCGTACGCAATTGCAGCATATGACCGACGCAATTCGCAATGCGCAAAATTCTTCGACGGAAGGGTGGCTTCAAAATGCTCAAGATAATGCGCTTACCGTGTGGACCGACATTGGCGGCGATGGTGTCCTTGAAAAAGTTGCGTATGTTGTTTCTGGGACGGATGTAACACAGCAAGTTACAACTGGAGGGAATACCGTCTCGACAACGATTCTTCGCAATATTAATACAGCAGACCCTTTTTTTGTATATTACGATGAAAATGGGAATACGCTTTCCCAGGCTGCAAGAATTTCTGATACGGTGCGACGTATTCGGATTCATTTAAGTCTGTACTCTTCTGACCCGACAAATCAGATCCCCGATACGGTTGAATTTGACGTTACTCCACGGCAAGTATTACAAGGTACAACGGCGCAAATTCATGAACCGGATGCTACGCGAGAGGCTACAATTATTTTGCCAAGCGGAACTCCTCCGGACCCTGGTCAGGCAACTGCAACGATACAAATTAAAAACCCTGTTTCAGGAGTAGATATTTCCAGTACGACAATCTCTATGGCAGAGCTTAATGATGGAAGGGTATCTGTATATAATACAAATTCGTATACATTGGTGAATTACAAGAGCGCAACGGGATTTGGGAACCCTGCTGGTTGGTACGCCTGGGTTGTGCCGTCTGTGGGCGATGGTAGTATTTTGTACCCTGTGCCGTTGTCGGCGCTGTATACGGCGCACTGTCTCGGACAGTCGTGGGATGCTGCCAAGGATCCTGCAGGATGCCAAGTACTCTCTCCTAATGAGTATTTGATCTCATTAAGTGAGACATTTGCCCCGCTTCTGACCTATAATGAAGGGGAGTATCGTACGTATATTCGAGATATTATATTTTCACCATGAACAAACATCTTCTTTGGGGCATTTGGGCAGTTGCAATTGTGTCTCTTGCCGTACGCCTTATTGGGCTTACTGCAATTCATCAAGTTGTGTTTGATGAGGTGCATTTTGGGAAATTTGTTTCTTCGTACTGCTGCACTCATGAGCGATTTTTTGATATTCACCCGCCAGTAGGAAAGCTCATTATTGCAGGTGGAGCGTATCTTATGGGGTACAGAGGGGAATTTTCTTTTGATTCTATTGGGCAGGACTATGGTGATAGTACGATTTTCGGACTTCGCCTTACGCCAGCATTTGCCGGTGCATTGTTACCGATCATTGTGCTGATATTGCTTCGCCAGGTTGGAGTGTCGCTTCCGTTAGCAATTGTAGGGGGAGTAGCTGTTGCTCTCGATAATGCGCTCATTGTAGAGTCTCGCATTATTATTACTGATAGTATACTGCTTGCTGCGACATTTGGTGCGTTATCGTGTGGACTTGCTGCAACTCGTGCAAAAACATCGCGATCCGCATGGCTATTTGCAATTGCCGCAGGGGCGCTTTCAGGCGCCGCAGTAGGAACAAAATTTACTGGTCTGGTGGCAGGCGGGTTAGTCGGATTATTATTTTTTGCTCGTATGATGCTTCCTTCAATGAAGGATGCGACTGTGTGGGGACTTCGATTACTTGGTGCGATTGCAGCCGCTGCCGCAGTGTACCTGATTTCTTGGATGCTTCATTTTTCTCTTCTCACCATGCCAGGATCTGGCGACGTATGGGGAGTACCGACTGGCTCGTTCTGGAATGATCTTGTTCACACGCACCAGCAGATGGTTTCTGCAAATTATAACCTTACTGCTACCCACCCATACGGAAGCAAATGGTGGACATGGCCGTTCATGGTGCGATCGGTCTTCTATTGGCAAGGAGAAGCGAATCATTTTATGTATTTGTTAGGTAATCCATTCGTGTGGTGGGGAAGCTTTGCGTTGTTATGTTTTGGTATGGGGACGTTTTTCTGGAAGATTGCGAAAGGAAAAATGTCTGCGGTACAGGGATTCTTTTCTAGCGGAGCCTGGGTATTTCTTGTTGGGTATCTTGTTTCGTATGTTCCGCTCATGCGTGTTCCTCGAGTATTATTTTTGTATCACTATTTAACACCGCTTCTATTTTCGTTACTTCTGGGGGTGTGGTGGCTCGATCGACTATTTCCTGACAAGCGTCGTGTTGTGGCGATATCTATTGCATGCATTGCTGTTGGATTTTTGTACATTAGTCCTCTTACGTATGGATTCGAGCTTCCTTCGTGGTGGTACAATCTTCTCTTTACGTTCACGATGTGGCGATAAGCTTCTTCTATGATTGGTATTGATATCTCTGATCGTTCTATAAAGATTGCCGAAGTTTCTTCTGATCCTGGAAGGCAGTTTAAAACAATCTGTTGGTCGCCGTTACCTGCAGATCTTATTCAGCGTGGAATTATTCAAGACGTACCTCGGTTAGCTCAAGAAATTCAAAAGACATGCACAAAGTGTTCCCCTGTTCCACTTTCTCGTGACAATGTTGTTGTTTCTATTCCGGAAAGGCAATCCTTTATCCGAGTTCTTGATTTGCCTGCTATGTCTGACGCAGAAACGAATGAAGCAGTACGTTGGGCTATTCGAAAAGATTTGCCATTTGATTTGGACCATATGTATATCGACTGGCAGTCTATCCCTGGAGCAATTTCGGCAAATGTACGGCAAGTCGTTGTTGGGGCTGCACAGCGAGCAGTTGTTGACCCACTCCTTTCGGCGTTTGATAAGGCTGGTTTCCGTGTGCAGGCATTTGAGTTAGAAGCGCAGGCAATGGTACGAAGCCTTCTTCCCCTTGATTCATTGTCCATTGAGGGAGTTGTGATTTGCGACTTGGGAGCGACCACAACGAAATTAATTTATTTTGATCGTGGGTCTATGCGGTGGACAATTGCGATTCCATCCGGAGGGGATAGCCTTACTCAGACAATCAGGGATGCTCACGGGCTTTCTGTGGAGGAGGCGTCGGAAAAGAAGGCCGTTATTGGTGCGATTGCTCGTGAGGGTGATGACGGTGCTATTGCGCTTACGCTGAGGAATGCTGCGCTTGGACTACTCGGGCAGGTGAAAAATGAACTCGATGCAGCGCTTTCGCTCCTTTCTGATTCCAGTGGATTGAAGGGGATACTGCTTTCTGGCGGTGGCGCAAACTTACCGGGTATTCGAGATGTTTTTAATGAAGTGTTTCCTGGTATTCCTGTAGAGCCTGGGAATCCTCTTATTAACGTGAATGCGGGCAAGAGTAGGCGGTCTGTTGCTATATCGCCACAAGACGCACATCATTTTGTAACTGCAATTGGGCTGGCGTTGCGATCACAGAGTCTATAAGTACTATGTCTTCTGATTTAAATCTTTTACCACCAGAGCGAAAGCAGGCGTTGGCACAAAGCCGCCTCCTTCTGAATGCAAATCGTTTTGTGTTATCTGTACTTATGGGACTTGTGCTTATTAGTGTTGTTGGCGGGGTGAGTATTCTTGTGCTGAACGGATTGTTAACAATTGCAGTAGATTCTGCTGCAGGCGATTTAGCTCGCACAAAGCAGGAGTACGATACGGTATTGCAGTCGGTAAACCAAGAAAATATTGTGCTTACAAAAATGACAGAGTTACAACAAGCGCATGTGCAGTGGATCCCGACTGTTGCGGAACTTGTTTCTACAATTCCGGCAGGCGTTACGGTAACAACAATGCAAGGACAAACGGATCCGGAGAAAACCATTTCGTTTTCTGGAATAGCGTCAACACGAAACGCGCTTATTATTGCGGGGCAGCGCATATCGCTTCTTCCTTGGGTTGGTTCCGTTACTGCACCTGATTCTAATTTGATTGATCGGGTGAATGCTCCGTATGAATTTCGTATTACGATAAAATAAACACTATGGATGCTCCTCGTACTTCATTATTTGAAACAACGAAATTCCTTTGGATTGGGATTTCTCTTATTGTGGTGCTTGGCGGTGGGCAGTTTTTTCTGTGGCAGTACGTGAGCAGTGTTGCAGGGCAGCTTCATAGCCATAGGACAAATACAGAGCAGTCTCAAGTGTTGTCCGCAAAGATATCGGAGGCACGGCGCTTGTTGCTCCTAGAACAAAAGAAGCTTTCTGGGTTGTCGGCAGTCTTTCCTTCTAAGGAAGCGGTTTCTCAAGTTGTTGGTCGTATTGAAGCATTGGCTGATGATAAGAAACTTCAGCTAGATATTGCGGGTATTGAAGACGGGAAGCCTGTTGAGGCAGGGAAGGAAGTATTCCTGACAAAAGTCTTTTCTATCCACGTTGTTGGACCAGCCGATACGCTTCTTGCCTTCTTTGAGGCGCTTGAGCATCAAAAAGAGCTTATTGAAATACATTCCTGGAATATTGCCTCAGATACTCCTGATCCAAACACTACTGTTCCGACAATTCCTCAATTTGCCCTTACTCTGAAGGCTACGTACTATTTCTATGATGGATCTCTCTAGCAGTTTAAAGATTATTGCTCATCCGTTTATGCGGATGTTTGTTCTTACCTTGTCGTTAGCGTGTTGTATTTGGTTGCTCTATGCCTTTGCGTACGTTCCTTTTGAGGAGGGGTTGCCCGATGAAGTTGGTTTTACTGTAGACCGGCCTATTCGCCTAAAGACAGATTTGCTCAACGACCTACTTGATACGAGCACGCAGCGTACATCGTATCGACCACAATTGTTTACTCGGGCTCAGGCGGTATTTGCCCATGAAAAAACAAACTAAGGGTACTCGGGTGGTATTTTTTGGAACGTTTGATCCGATCCACGATGGGCATCGGCATGCATTTGCAGAAGCAAAACTGCACGGGGATTATCTTATTGTAGTGGTTGCGCGCGATACTACTATTGCAGCACAAAAACAACGCGAACCGCGTATTTCGGAACAGCAACGGCTTGCCGAAGTGATCACCGACCCCTCGGTAGATGAAGTAGTGTTGGGGGATACTGACGCTACTTCATATACAACTCTTGCGGGGCTTGTGTTTGACGTACTTGCGGTAGGGTACGACCAACGGCCTTCTGATGATGAAATAGTCGTATTGCTCGCCCAGCATGGGCATGGGGATGCAAGAGTGGTGCGATTAGCGCCCTACAAGCCAACTATATACAAATCCTCGATCGTGGCTTCGTCGTGATATACTACTAGAAGAAGCTATGAGTGATCCAATTATCCTTCCTTCAGGCGCATCCCTTGGTATTGTGGCATTTTTGTTGAGCCTGCTTCCGGCAGGGTTCTTTTTGTGGGTATGGTATTTGCGAAATCGTGATCGAACGCTTTCGGCACCCACAATTGCTATTGCGTTTGTTATCGGTATGTTCCTTGTGTGGCCAGCATACATATTAGAGCAGCAAGCTCATGCGCTATGGGCTATTATGTCGCCGGGCACAGAACATTACTATGGAGGAAGTGCATTGCCTATTATTAGTGTGGCCGATTTAATATTTCCTGCACTTGGAACATTCTTGATTATTGCCACGGTAGAAGAAGGGCTTCGATATGTTGTGATGCGTATTTGGATTGCCAGGAGCCGCGCTGTTGACCAGGTGTTTGATGGACTTCTTATTGGTGTTGCGGTTGGACTTGGATTTTCAACACTTGAAAATGCGCTGTACTTTAACGAGCTCCTGGGGAGCCAACAATTCGATACGCTCGTGTTTGTATTCTTCTTGCGATTTATTGTATCTACTCTCGCCCACATTAGCTTTGCGGGAATTATGGGAACACTGATTGCCAGGGGGGTATTTGATATTTTTCGTCCAAGGGCATACTTCCTTTCCGCATTCTTTGTGCCTTGGTTTTTGCACGGACTATTCAACCATTTACTTGGCACGGGGTATGGGCTATATGCGGTACTGTTGTTATTGCCCCCACTCTATACCCTTATTTTGTGGACGATGAGACGTGAGTTCTACATTGTGCATCGAGAGAATGGAAAGCTTCTTGAATCCCCTCGTGTTCCTGAAAATCCGGAAACCCAAGCCCTTGCGCGCGCAGTGCAGCATAAGGACTCCCCGTGGAATGTGAATGCTCCATGGTTGAATCAAAACAAATCTTATCGCATGATTATTAATGCAATCCAAGCAAAACGATGAAACCCTTCTATAAATTTATTCCACTGCTTAGTATCTCCCTGTTTGTTATAGGGACGGGGCTTCTTATCGACCGAGTGGGCAATATTGGAGTTCGTACCGACAACTCCGGCCCTACTATTACCCTCCAGGTTCCAGGCTCTCTTGTTCCGGGTGTTCCGTTTACTGCACGGTGGTCTGGGAATACAAACATTGGAGATAGGTCCATTGCACTCCAACTTGTTACGCAAGGTGGGCGCACAACTATTGGCCAGGGAACATTGTTTGCTGCAAGCGTAGTGGTTACAACTCCGTGTACAGTGGATTCAAACGCGTCTCGTATCGAACTTGTTGATACTACGAACAATGCGCTTCTTGCGTCGCACGCTGTAGAGCTCCTTCCCGCTGGCCCCGATTGCGTTCGGTAGAGCGGTTACACAATTGTCTTAAAGTATTCGATTGTTTTTGATAAGCCTTCGGTAATATCTACCGTTGGTTCCCAAGACAGTTTTTCTTTTGCAAGAGAAATGTCCGGTTGGCGTTGCTTCGGATCGTCTTGAGGGAGTTCCTTGTATTCGATAGTTGATTCACTGTTTGTAAGTGCAAGTACTTTTTCGGCGAGGTCTTTCATAGAGCGCTCCACGGGGTTGCCGATATTTACTGGGCCGATAAAGTCATTCTGATCCATAAGCGCCATCATTCCGCGTACTAAATCGTCTACATAACAAAACGATCGTGTTTGGCTTCCATCTCCATAGATTGTAATCGGCTTATTCGAAAGCGCCTCCACAATAAAGTTGCTTACCACGCGACCATCTTGCGGGTGCATGCGGGGGCCATAGGTATTAAAAATGCGGATAATTCGAACATCTACTCCGTGCTCGCGGTGGTAATCCATGCAGAGTGTTTCTGCTACGCGCTTTCCTTCGTCGTAACAGCTGCGGATTCCAATAGGGTTTACGTTGCCCCAGTACGATTCTACTTGTGGGTGAACGTGTGGGTCGCCGTACACTTCCGATGTTGATGCTTGTAAAATGCGTGCGCCACATCGCTTTGCTAGCCCCAGCATGTTAATCATCCCAATAGTAGATGTTTTCACCGTCTTAATTGGATTGTACTGGTAATGAATAGGGGAAGCCGGGCACGCTAAGTTGTAGATTTGGTCTACGTCTATACCTTCCAGTGGATGCACAATGTCGTGCTCAATGGCAGTAAACTTTGGATTATCCAAATGATGTTCGATATTCTTTTTTTGTCCGGTAAAGTAATTGTCTACGCAGATTACTTCATCGCCTCGCTCAAGTAGGCGGTCGATTACGTGGCTGCCGATGAATCCCGCTCCTCCAGTGACCAGGATTTTTGCCATTACTTTTGTACGTGCTCAACGATCTTCGCAAATACCTCGGGTTCCTTTTCTGCTAATTCGGACATTACCTTGCGGTCGAGGATGCTTTCGCTTTTGCGAAGGGCATGGATAAACGTAGAGTATGTCATGCCAAGCGGGCGAACTGCTGCGTTAATATGCATCTGCCATTGTGATCGGAATATCGTCTTTTTCTTTCGGCGATCTCGGTATGCGTACTGTCCTGCCTTCAATACAGACTCTTTTGCAAGTTTAAAAATTCGGCTGCGCTTTCCGCGGAACCCTTTTGCGCGCTTAATCCATTTCTTGTGGCGCTTTCGTTTTGGAATACTTCGTGGTGCTCGTGACATAGGAAAATATTATGCGTATGGAACAAGTCGAGCAAGTCGTCCTTGGTCGCTTTTATGAATTTGCTTATCGCTGTGCTTTCGGCGAGTTTCTTTGCCGGTATCCAGTCCGTTAAAGTGGGCCTGTTTTGTACTACGACGCTGCGCCTTTCCTGTGGAGGAGAAGTACATACGTTTGCTAGCAGCTTTTTTGGTCTTTTGCTTCATAAGGCTCAATCGTAATATGTTACGCTGTTTTCGTCAATAAAGCCGTTAGACCATGTTGAGAACGGGAGAAAGAATCCTCCTGGCGAGCTCCTCCCGGAACAGAGGCAATAAAGTCTTTCAGCTTTTGTTCAGCAAGGTCAAAACGCTGCTTTTCGCGGCCTCGGAGGCGGATTTCCAGTTTTACTTTATGCCCAACTCCTAAGAACTCTGCGGCCTGGTTTAAGCGCAAATTCCAGTCGTGGTCATCTATTTTTAGTCCAATTCGGATTCCTTTAATATCTTTTCCTTTGCTCTTTGCCTTCTGTTTGGCATCTTTTTTCCGTTTTTCATACAAGTGCTTGCCTAGGTCCATAATACGCACAACGGGTGGGTTTGCCTTTTCGGCAACCATTACAAGGTCGGTTCCTTTTTCTTGAGCAAGCGCAACGGCATCGGCGATTTTGTATACTCCCAGCTGCCCGCCATCCACGTCGATTAACCGCACTTCCGGTGCGGTGATCTCTGTGTTTGCTGGAGGCTTTTTAACCTCCACTTTTGGACGATGTCGATATCGTCGTCGTCTACTTGGCATACGCGGTATAGTAGCCTTATATACGTACAAAATCAAGAAAAAACCCAACCGGTGAGGGTTGGGTTGTGTGGTGGTGTGCGAAGGAGAGGTGAGGAGCTTATAGGCTCTCAAGCCAATCGTCATTTCGAGCTTTTCTGGGATTGATCCTTTGAGGCTTTGCGATTTGCTGTAAGTGGGTTGACATAAAGCTGTTCCATTCTCCTGTGTCCTCGATAACAGCTGCTGCGGCACTTGCAATGATTAGTCTGTTTTCATAAGAGCTTTTTTCGCACTCCAGAACAACTGTGAGTGCCAGCTCCCCACTTCGGCTGGGAAACCAATCATTTCTTTGAATGAGGGAGGCAACAAAGCTGGTAATGTGCTCTGTGGAAGCCGGAGTAGCATGGAGGATTCGTTTCACCGTTTCGATGTGCAGCGCTCCCTGCGAGAGCAGATTTTCTAAGATTCTCACAGCAATTTTGCCAAGCTCCACCTTGCTCATTTCTGGCGGTTGGATCGTATCGTTCATATGCGTCTCCTTCGCGTGAAAAGAACCGTGCAATACCTGAATTCCATCAGTATGCGATTTTCCTATGGTATGTCAATGGAATTACGGTAGTATATGGATATGGCAGATTTTGCATACAACAAGCGGGCAGCATTCGACTTCGAAATTTTAGAGAAATTCGAGGCGGGTATTGCATTGCTTGGAACAGAAGTAAAATCTGTTCGTGCTGGCCATATGAGCCTACGCGGGGCGTTTGTTACTCTTCATAACGAAGAGGCGTACCTTACCAACGCCACCATTCCCCCATGGCAAGTTGCCAACACTCCTGCTTCCTACGACCCTACTCGTTCGCGCAAGTTGCTCCTTACGGCATCGGAGCTGAAGTACCTCGTTGGAAAGGTGACTACAACGGGCTTGACAATAGTTCCTATTCGGGTGTATAATAATAAGTCAGTCATTAAGGTAGCCATAGCTCTGGCAAAGGGGACAAAGCAGCACCATAAAAAAGAGCAGAAAAAAGAAGCGGACATTCAGCGAGATATTGACCGAATGCTCCGTGGCAAAGAATAGCCGTTCTGGCATTCACCGTTGGTTTCGAGCGAAAGGGCATGCCCCGTCGGTCGCGACCGACGGGGCATGCTAGGCCTCGAGCAAGTGTTCATTCCATTATTTAGCGTGTCGTGTGCTAAACCAGCCCACGCAAATCTCTTGGTTTATCTAGTACGTGCAAACTTCACAAATCGCGTGAAGGCAGCGTTTGCTAACGCATTCGCACCTTCATTTGCGACTGCTGTAGCGTAAATTCTATAGCCATCACCTAGTATCATCCGTCGGGTAGTAGAGTGGTGTAATTTAAGACGGATGTGGCTCATGACCGCAGTGATCATGAAACCATATTGCACTTCACTGCACGCATCTGTATTTCTTTGCTGTTTTTTGTGTATAGGTGCGTAATCTAAAACAGCTGCACACGGAGAAGAAAATGGAAAAACGTTTGCCACGTGGGTTCAATTCCCACCATGTCCACTAAGGTGTGATTCTGTTTTGCACGTTGTCAGTCAATTAAGATCATATACACAATCTCATAATTTCCTGAATTTCGGAGGAGTTGATATGTTTCCTGAGAAAAAGTTACTGTGGACCAAGGCTAGGTTGTTGCTAATCGCAATAGTAGTTTTTGGTTCTTTCGCGTTTTTGTCTGGGTACGGGGTTTTTTATCTTGCAACTCATTTTCAGAATAAGGAGGTTTGGAAGTTCTGTATGTTGTTGTACGTATGCGCGCCCCTTCACATTATGTCGCTCTGGACTTTGATTACAGCGATACGGCTTGTGACGACTGATCACTCTCTAAGTTTTTTAGAAAGAAGCGTGAAGGAAATATTGTTTCCTCGGAATGTTTCGAGTGGCATTATGAATTACACGAGAGATAGAGATGTGAAGGAGGCTTTTATTCAATTGCTCACCTCGCTTGAAGATGGAAATACAACGAGTTTTCGAGTTGACCCTATTAACCTCAAAGTAGGGTTTTTATCAGATAAGGGTTGGAGAAACATAGATTTACCTTCGAGTAGAATCTGCTGGGGTGTAATCGGGTGTATTCGCAAAATTGCGAACCTAGGTGACGAGGTTGGGGATCGGTGCCAAATCGGACAGTTTTCTCCAGATTTTCTCGAAAATGATTTTTCCGTTCTTATTGAGCCTTCATTGGGCGGAGAACAAGCAACAGTATCTATTTTCACAGGCGAAGAGCTTAAGTAGTGGCAAGTGCTCATCGAACCCTTAGTAACCGAAAGGTGAACGGGGTTTTCTTTTACCCAAAACTTTCCATTCTTCCACCACCTTTGGTTATGGGGTTTTAATCTTGACAAAGCATTTGTAAAAGTTTATATTAGTAACCGGCGATTAAGATCTGATTCATTCACAACTATATATAACAAGGAGCCGAAATGGTCAGCAATGGAACACCGGAACGAGCAATCTCTGTATTTCTTCGTAGGCAGGATGAGATTGAGTGGTATTTGGAGAAGATGCAGGGCTTTTTATCGCAAGAGATTGCCGCTGAGGCCACTCTTGCCATGGAAGCATGGAAGCGTGGGAAGCGCCAACCAGCCCTGACTGTCATTACTCGTTGGTACAATACTATTAAGCACAGTTTTGGTATTGAACATGCTTTCGAGAATGTGGGTCGGTCTTTGGACATGGAACAGGTACTTTTAACCAACAATCATCAGCAGCATTTGGATCTTCTGATGCAGATGATAGTGACTCTCAAGGATTGCAAGGAGTGAATTCAAAAATACACGAGGCTATATATGACCCTTACTACTGCAAAACGTAATACGATTGCTTGGAAGTATGTAGTCGCACAAGTTAAGGCTTCTGGACTTAGTATTCAGGATTTTGATTCACCCAACGTGCGACAAAAAATTCGCAAGACTGCGGAGGACCTGGATATTTCATTTGAAGATGCGCTGGAGTTTGCGAGAGCCACGCTCGTCGCTGCGAGTAAATCCAAATGAATATCTTTCATTGTCAGAACCCCTTCACCCTTCGACTTTGCTCAGGGTGAGTGCATAAGGGTTCTTTTCTTTTACCCAAAACTTTCCATTCTTCCCGCAAACGATCTCACGGTTTCGAATACCTTCTCTAAAACTATATCTTTCGGTTCGAGGATTTTTGATTCTCAAATTGTTGACATATTCCTATGAATTATGCTAAATAGGTTATAGTACTTTTACTATCAACTACTTTGCAGCTGGAGGGCATATCTTGAAAAAAGAACCCCGCATTGTGCTTCGTACCAAACTCGCTTCGTTAGGTTGCGATTATTTCTACGCCGAATTTCAGGTGGGAAAATTCACTGCAATCGCTCTCTGTATTTACTTGAAGCAACCCTTGTTTTGGCGATGGCTTGATTGGTTTCTTCTTCGCCGTCGCATTATTGCAGATGTCCGTCCATGGATGCGTTACGAGTGCGCACAAATTAAAAAGCTTTCTACGATAAGTTGGGGGGCGGCAATCCGTATGAATCAATGTTGTAAAGAAATTGAAGAAGCTGTCCCTGGACGCGTGGATTGGTCTATGGGTTTGCAATATGCCCCTTTGCATATTCTTCGAGAAGTACCAGAGCCGAAATCAGAAAAAGAGTGGTGGGGTACTATGCCCATCATTTCTCGGGCGGAATATCTGAAGCTCTTTAAAGGGTTATGATGGAATGGACAAGTTTCTCAACCGTATTAGCTCCCGTATGGGCCTAATGCGGTTTTTTTGTGTAAATAATCAAAAGAACATCTGTTCCACTATCCCATGCCTGCACGAATATAGTGCAACATCTTTCTCGTCAGTCGCAGCACTTGCGGCTTGCCCCCCCCCTCGTACGTGTTTTCGGGAGGCGTCATCCCTTCAGGAGTATCCTCAATAACCATTGCCGCCTTTTCTTTTATCAAAAACTTTTTACTCTCATTGGAAGCGTTTTTATGGATCTCTATAATATTGACAAAATTCAACTTATTCACTATATATAGATATAGTTCTGTTAAAAACTTGCGTGATATCAAATACAAAAGACGAACCTACACCTACCAACGCCATAGGGAGAATACGCTATGAGCATTATCAGCGCGGGTGGACCTCGAAGGTGTGAGCAATGTGGGAGAGCAATCTTTCTGCAAGGCCCTCACCCGAAGTGCGGGGTTTGTTTGCGAGCAGAAGAAGATCAGCTCAAAACGAGCCATACTTCCTGTGGCAGTGTGGCAAGCGAACAAGTGCTGAAGGGGGGACAAGAGGAAAAAATCGAAAAACCGTAACAACAACGTTCTTTGTGTTCATTACCGCCATAACTCCAAAGGTTAGGGCGGTTTCTTTTTTGCGGTATTTCGAAACTGCATGCGGTATGTCAGGTTTTTGTTGTTTTGTTATACTGTTGTACATATGACCTACACATGCCCAATGCATCCTGAAGTTACCCAAGATACTCCAGGGAACTGTCCAAAATGCGGAATGAAGTTGGTTGTCAAAGAAAGCGTGAAGACGCACTCTTCGCAACCGCAGTATGAAGATAGGGGGTTGGGGGAACTTACCTGGCGGAACTACATGCCGCTTATTGTTGTGATTGCCCTTATTTTTCTTACCACTGCTACCCTTGCAGTTCGCGATGCGCAAGCGGGAAGCTTTTCCGTCTTGAATACGATTTCGTATTTTATGATTGGATTTTTCTTGGTGTTTTCCGGATTTAAGTTAATGGATGTAAAAGGGTTTGCCGAAGGGTACTCAATGTACGATTTGCTTGCGCAAAAATGGCAGGGATACGGATATGTGTATCCGTTTATTGAATTGTTTTTTGCGGTTGCAATGATTCTTGGAATTGCATCGCGCCAAGTGCTGTGGGCAGAAGTTATTGTGATGAGCTTTAGCGGAATTGGTGTGGCGATCAAAATTGCAAAGCGAGAACAGTTTCAGTGTGCGTGCCTTGGAACATTCTTAAAGGTACCTCTTACAAACATTACGTTGATTGAAGATTTTGGCATGATGGCGTTAGCTGGACTCATGCTTGTTCTGTCGTAAAGAAAAAGCCAC
>JBPOIM010000039.1:0-5352 GCA_052034485.1 Candidatus Anderseniibacteriota bacterium
AAAGCGCAACGCGTTAGACAGATTCGCAAAAACAATTTATAAAGCAGTACATGGCCTCATCGTCTAACGGCTAGGACGTAGCCTTCTCAAGGCTAAAATCGGGGTTCGATTCCCCGTGGGGCTGCCAAACAAAACTCGATTATTTTCGCAAACTTCCGCTAAGCTCCTGTAGCCCTCCCCCGACATATACAACATCGCCTTTTTTAATATGTGCGGGAAGCCACTGCTCTACTTCGGCAACAGTATCAAAATGATGCGTGTCTACTTCTCCATTTGCTCGCCCTGCTGCCGCTTGGGCTGCAAGCATTAATTCTCCAACAAAGACTAGAATATGTCCTGCCGATGCGGCCGCCGTGCCGATGCGTTCATGTAATTCGCGACTGCGCGCACCGAGCCCTTCGATATCTTTCAGTACGACAATCTTTCTTACTGCGCCGAGCATTGAGGTAAGCGACGTTAATGAAGAGAGTATCCCATCGAACGTTGTGTTGTTTGTATCGTCGATAACAACACTGTCGTTTTTACCATGTACACGAGAGAATATTCCATGTGGCGGCTTTACCTGCTGCACTCCCGCAATGGCGTCCTTGGAAGAAACGCCCATAGCATGTGCTACGGCAATTCCTGCAAGCGCTCCATACATGTGTTGCTTTGCAAGACTGTAGGGCAAATACAATTCATGTGCGACATTGTCTATGGAAAGTTCAAGAAAAATTCCGCTTCCACTTTCTGAGCGCGTAGCTCGGCGAGCGCGAATGTCAGCTTTTTCATGGGTACCATAGGTAATAACATTATGGTGTAACGACCCAAGCATGTCTCGAAAATGCACATCATCCACGTTCAATACAATCACAGCATCTGAAGCAAGTTGCTGAGTTAAAATTTGATATTCATGCATAACCATGTCTTGCGAACCAAATAGATCAAGGTGTTCGTATCCACTATGCGTAAGCACGAGCATTCGAGGCACGATATGAGAAATGGCCTGCCGAGCAAGGCCGGGAGCTAGCAGTGGCACTTGGGCGATGATTGTATCTGGTTCGTATTCTGTTAACTCCTTCATCTTCCCCGCCGCAAGCAGATCAAGGAAGCTCATACCCGCACGTTCAGAAACCCCAAGAATGCCTTCCGGAATATGCCGCGGCTGACTGCCCGCTGCCGCCAAGCGCACGTGTCGGTGCGCATGAATTGCTTGCAGTATTGATGCAGCAGCCGTGCTGCGCCCATATGTTCCCGCAACGGCAATGGTATATGGTCGGTATCGTGCCAAATACTGGTCTACCCTATACCACAATATGTGTTGTGCGATTGGTTTCATACTATTGCGGACGAGCAAATGAAGGTTTCTCTGAAGATGCATTATACGCTGGCGGAACCTGATAATACGTTAACAATTTTTCGGATAGATTACGAAACATTGGCGCCGCAGTACCAGACGCGAACGAAAGTCCGGCAGGGTTATCAAGCTTGATCAGAATAGAAAACTCCGGGTCGGGCACCGGCCCAAACCCTGCAAATGTAATAATTTTTTTGTCTTGAGAATACCTCCCCGTATCATCTGCTACCTGGGCCGTTCCAGTCTTCCCTGCAAGGTAATATCCCGGAACCTTCGCCAGTCCAGCTACTCCGTTTTCTATAACGCTTACCATCATGGCAGATACTGAATCAGCCGTTTGCTTGCTAATAACCTGTCGCACAGCAACTGGGTCGGTTGTCTCATCGTCTCCATTGGCAGCTTTTGCGGTTTTTATAATATGAGGCTGCATAAGCGTACCTCCATTCGCAATGACGTTAATTGCATCAAGCGCCTGAATAGGCGTTACAACAACACCCTGTCCAAAGCTTGTTGTTGCAAGAGTTGCTACATTCCATTTCTGTGGTTCTTTTAAGCTTGTTTGAGTTTCCCCATCGAGCTCAACGCCCGTTCGTTCCCCTACCCCAAATCGTCGCAAGTAATCATACATGCGCTCTGACCCCATTTTTTGCCCAACCCATACCATTCCAACGTTGTTCGACTGCTCCAAAATTTGCGTCATGGAAATCTTTCCTAAATGCTTTCCGTCGAATGTATTAATCAGATACTTATCTACTCGCACCGGCCCGTTATCTACCATTGTTGTCGATGGAGTAACAAGCGAATCGTTGATTGCGCTTGCCATAATAACCGGCTTTAAAATAGACCCCGGCTCAAAGCTATCGGATACGATCGGATTTGTTTGTACTCGCGCATCTTTCACCGCATAGTACGCATTTGGGTCGAATGTTGGGTATGTGGCCATTGCCAAAATTGCGCCCGTTTTTGGACTCATTACTAAAATACTTCCACGCTCTGCGGAATATTTTTTCACACCAGACGCAAGTTCTTGCTCTGCAAACGTTTGCACTACACGATCAAGCGTGAGCACAATATCCTTCCCATCTTGCGCTGCTCGAAAATCTTTTGCCGCAACCCCAATTAATCCTCCGGTGGCACCACGCTCACTGGAAAGAAACCCAAGATCTCCACGAAGGATTGTATCCAAAAACCCTTCTACCCCATACCGACCAACACGCCCAGTATCGCTAAATCCAACATACCCAAGCGCATGCGCACCCAACGATCCTTCCGGATACGTTCGGACTTCTTGCTCCTCTAGTACAATCCCCGGAATTTTCTTGTCTTGTAGAAATGCTAAAAATTCATCGTCGAGCACTTCATACGGTTTTAGGAGCGGCTCATACGGATCCGTTCGTTGATCAAACTTTTCAAACAACGTATTTACTGTTTGAGCTATTTGCTCATCTGGCGTTGGGGTAATGTTAGGCGTTGGCTCTGGCGTTGGACTTGCATCTGGCGACGGAATTGGGGCTGGTGTTACAAGAAGATTTTGCCCTGTTTTTTCAATAATTTGCTTCGTTCGCTCATCCTGACGCTGACGAAATGCAACCAGCGCAGGGGCAAGAGTATCTGCTGCCACTTTCGGATCTTTCATATTACGCGGTACTGCATATGCGATCCACGCTTTTTTATTACTGGCTACGGGAAAAATGTCTCCGCCCTTTCCCTCCTGCATATAAATTGCTCCCCGATGAGGAAGCAATTCCGAAGCGCGCTTTCGTTGCGCTTCCGCAATATTTGCAAAATTTGTGTGTCGAAGAATTTGTAAATCAATAAGACGGAATATAATAATCCCAAACAGCAAACAAGCTGCTGCCGTTAATACCAGTGTACGGACATGGGATACATTCTTCATTTACCGTACAACCAGAGCAACGTGTTCGTCTCCAACAGGAGCCAAATAAGAAACTTTATCAGTTGGAACTAAATTCATGTCGTGTGTTGTTTGCTCTACATTCTTAAGAGATCTAAGTTCTGCCCCCTGCAGCTCCAATAGGCGCTGCTTTTCTTTTAAGTCCGTAATAGTGGACTCAAGGTGCTGTACATCAGTCCCCTGTGATGCCGTATGCACGACTTGCTGTAAATAAAAGAACCCAAGCATACCAACGATACTGACAGCAGCAATACCAAACATCAATGCTGCGGTAGTATGATCAACTGCTCCACGCTGACTTTTTCTGCTTCGAGATGCTCCATTTCGAGAATTTCGCGGAACAACATGCTGAGGTATTCTTGGTGTCATATGTTTTGTTTGTATGTGTGTTTAATGTTGGTAAATGTTTATGTTTTTCGGTTTTGCGGCTTAACTCCCGTCTGAAATTTTTCTTGCCGCCCGGAGCTTTGCGCTCCTACTTCTGGGATTTGCACTCCTCTCACCCTCTCCTGCCACAACTGGTCTTTTGGTGAGAATTTCAAGGCGCGCTTTGTGATTGCATGTGCACACGGGCTGTTGCGGAGGGCAGATACATTGTTTGGCTTCCTTTTTGAATAACCGCTTCACAATTCGGTCTTCTAAGCTATGAAAGCTAATAACTGCAATTACTCCCCCAACCTCAAGACGATCTATCGCTTTTGGTAACACCGCTTCAAGTACCTCGAGTTCACGATTAACCGCGATTCTCAGTGCCTGAAAGGTTCGAGTGGCTGGATGAATGCGTCCCTTTTCATACGATTTCGGAACAGCATTCTCAATAGCATGTGCGAGGCTTCGAGCTGAAGAAAATGGTCTTCCTTCTACGATTGCATTGGCAACCACGCCAGCGTATCGCTCTTCTCCATACATCCGCACCATATCTGCAATCGCAAGCGGTGGAAGATAATCGAGAATCTCATGAGCATCTGGGTAATGCCCCAGTCGCTGCGTGAGGTCATTAATTGCCGAAAGTTTCGCCGGAGGGAATTCCTCTGCCTCTCCATAGCTCATCGTAAGTGGAGCTTCGGAAGAAAAAGAAAATCCTCGGCTGCTATCTGCAATTTGGTGACTCCCAATACCTAGATCGAACAATATGGCCGTAACTTTCGTATCTGGCAGAGAAAAGAAATTCCCCTGCACATACGATACGCGATCGCCAAACTCCGCAAGCGTTTGCTTTGCAACTGCAAGCGCTTCCGGGTCTGCGTCTACGCCAATGACTCGCGAAGAGTCGCCAGCTGCTTCCAAAAATGCTTTCGCGTGTCCGCCATGACCAAGCGTTGCATCCAATAGGATGCTTCCGGGCTTTGGTTCAAGCACCCCAAGCACTTCTTGTACAAGTACTGGCGTATGTTCGCTCATAGAGAGAGATCTTCAAGACTCTCCGCAATATCGTCGCTTTCTGCTTCTGTCTTTGTACGATACTGCCTCCATGCATCTTCATCCCAAATTTCAATACGGTTATATAACCCTGCAACAACGACATGCTTTTTTACCGAGGCATACTCCCGTAAATATTCCGGAAGCATGACGCGCCCTTGCGCGTCCAACTCTGCATCCCATGCACCAGCAAGCATCAATCGTGCAAATGCACGAGAGCTTCGCTTACTAATGGAAAGCTTGGAGAGTTTTTCCGCAGTTGGGTCCCACTCGCTCTTTGGATATACGAACAAGCAGCCGTCCAATCCGCGGGTTATCACAACTCCGCCAGAGAGGTCTCGGCGAAATTTTGCGGGCATATTCATTCGCCCTTTTTCGTCTATTGTATGGGTATATTCGCCGATGAACATAAAATTATTAATGTACTTTACGATTTGCGTGCATTATTTGAAGGTTTTCCACAGAGGTCTCCACTTTTCCCCACAATTATCCACGTGTATCCACGATACTCCTTCAGCACCCCACCTGGCAACATACAAAAAGCGCGATTTTTCCACATCGCAGGTAAAAAATACAAAAAGAGCCCCGTTTCTTGAGGGGCTCTTGTGTGGGTTGAGTCTTTTTATGCTAAGTCTCGGATGATGTTGCGGGATTTTTGGTTCATTGCCTCTTTCGGACGCAT
>JBPOIM010000047.1:0-18380 GCA_052034485.1 Candidatus Anderseniibacteriota bacterium
CATTACCTCCCCCCAAAACCACTATTTTCTTCATGGCTGTAGCGTACACGCTCTTTAGCGTTTCTGCCAAATACGCTCTTTGCGAGATATTCCTGAAAACATTTGAGCAAACGCCATTGTCATACCAAATACAACAAATAATCGTTGACGTAAATGAGGAAGGTAGAATGACAGGGGATTTCTTATTGTTGTTTGTATCTTTTCACCGGAATTAGGAAGGCCTGGCCAGGGAAGGCTACTAGAACCCGCCCCCAAAACCCGCGGAATCGGGCTATTGGGAACAACATCACTTCCCTTACTCGAACCAGTGGTTACTTTCTTTGTTGTTACCCTTACAACCTTCGGCGTAGGTGTAGCCGTTTCTTGAACACTTATAGTATTCTCATCTCCAGGAGTCGGATTACTAGTCCATGCGTACGCACCATCATTAAGCCGAGCATACGAATAGCCCTCCAGTACTTTTTGCTCATATGGCACAGAAGAAATAATCTTGCCCGCAGGATCAATTAACCGAACAATATCGGAATCATTATTGAGCGCTATCTTTGTTTTTGATCTATAGAGTACCAAAATTTTTCCAGCTCCAACACGCTCCTGATCAGTAAAACGATAGGGAGAACTTCCGCCATCCTCATCGTCTAATTTCCAACCAAATAAATTAATACTCCTTGAGTCTGCATTTTTTATTTCTATAAACTCCCGCTCAGTATCCGAGCCCTTTGGATTAGGTAAAAACTCATTAATAAATATTTTTGAAGAAAAATCGTAAGCCACAGAACTTGTCGTATCGATACTCTCCTCATCATTATCTTCGCTTTTTGGAGTTGGGATTGGCGGGCTCGTAATGATATTTTTCTCGCCCGGAGTTAGGGTAGTGCTTTCCACAAAATTCGTATTTCCGCTGTAGTTATACGAGTAACCCACACGAGTATTACTATAGACAATATCATCCAAAATTATCCCATCGGGGCGTATAAACCGAACATGATCCGTATCATTATTTAATGAAATTTTTGTCTGCGAACGATAAAAAACTAAGAATTCCTGAGGTGGGATAATAGCTCCATCCGGAATTAAAAAAGGTGAGCTTCCAGCGTTTTCAATATCATCCAAAAACCAACCCGATACATCCTGAGGTTCCGCAGAGCTATTAAATAACTCAATAAATTCTCCGGCCGCATCATCACCAATGGCATCTGGAAGAAACTCGTTTATATGAACACTTTTTGTATACGATATAATAGGGGACACAGTTGGCGTTAGCGTAACCAAGGGAGTTACTGAAGGGCTAGGTGCTGGAGACACGGATGGCTCTAGCGTTGGGGTAGCTTGCGCGCTATTTTCGGCACCAGGAGTCCCCACTCTTCCCCCGCTATTACCCGTAGAAATATGCCAGCTCGAAGCATTCGTACCATCGTCGGATGGACTATTTTTTTCCATAGAAGCGCCCACTGAGTCGTTTTTTCCCGAAAACCAAGCTCCTTGCTGGTTAGCAGTATCGACCACGACGCCCGCACTGTCATACAATCGCAAAAGAACGCCCGTATCCACGAGACCAAGCGAGCTTTTTACCTTATCGGCGGAAATACTTGTTGCATCCTCGGAAGACTCAATAAGAAAATATTTTCTAGAATTTATACTTTCACCACCAATAAAATCAACAATGTGCTCTTCTGCATCGCCTGGTTTCTGCCGAGTAATATACCAACCGTTCAGATCTATAGAATCGCCCCCAAAGTTAACGAGCTCAATATACTCCGCCTTTGCCCACATTATTTCGTTAATGACCACCGAGGGCGTTGCTTGTCCAATAGCCACATTCCACATCCCTAGCCCGCCCATAGCAACCAAAGCAACCCTCCATCGCATAGGACTACATTTTCCTCAAATAAAGAACGGCAACTATTGCGCCCCAAATAGCAATTCCGCTAATAATAAGGGACTGAAAAGGAAACCCAAATACAAGCCCAAAAATTGCAACCCCTTGGCACACACTAAGCGCTTTACCGGCGACGCCCGAAGAAGGGAGCCCTTTATTAAGTGGCTTCAGCGACAAAGCAATAGATAACCCAATATCCTTTACAAGCAAAAACACAGCAGAAGACGGTATATATTCATATCGAAGCAAAGCTATAACAGAGCCTATGATAATGATACGATCTATTGCTTTATCGAGTTGCGATCCAAATATACTATCTTGCCTCATCGCACGCGCAATACTCCCATCAATAGCATCCAGTCCCCACGCGATCCCGAAATACACCATCGCAAATAGAAGATTTTCGCTTTTTAACTCCCAAATAAAACCGATAAAAAAAATAAGGCGCGATGCCGTTATGCTATTTGCAAGCGTAAGAACCTTGCCCTGATTACTTTTCCATGTGTTCGTACCCAGCATCCGTTACCTCCCGCCCACGCGGAGTTCGCACAAGAAAACCGCTTTGGATTAAAAATGGCTCAATAACATCTTCGATAGTCCTCTCTTCCTCGGCACAAACCATGGCAAGCGTCTGGAGACCGACTGGTCCCCCGTGAAATTTTTCAATAAGAGTAGAAAGAACAAGGCGATCAGCACTATCAAGCCCCTTGGAGTCCACATGAAGCAATGAGAGTGTTTGTTGCACAACGTCAACAGTAACCATACCGTGCCCCCCGACCTGGGCAACATCGCGAACTCGCTTTAATAAACGATTTCCAATACGAGGAGTCCTGCGACAGCGACGTGCAATTTCTCCAAGCGCATCATCCTGTATAGACAGTCCAAGAAGCTCTGCGGATCGACCTAATATCACTTTCATTTCCTCTTCCTTGTAAAACTCAAGTCGATATGTCATTCCAAATCTATCTCGAAGAGGCGCGCCCAGCATTCCAACCCTCGTCGTTGCGCCTATGAGCGTAAATTGCGGAAGATCAATTCGAAGAGTCTTTGCTCCAGGCCCTTGCCCAACAACCAAATCAAGAGCATAGCTCTCCATTGCGGGATACAAGACTTCTTCTATAGAGCGATTAAGCCGATGAATTTCATCAATGAACAGCACATCACCCTTTTGAAGATTTGTTAAAATAGCGGCTAAATCAGCAACCTTCGTAAGTACCGGCCCTGCAGTAATACGAATATTTGAGCCTAGCTCACGCGCAATAATGTGTGCCAAGCTTGTCTTCCCAAGCCCTGGCGGCCCCGCAAGAAGAACATGCTCCAAAGAATCCCCTCTCTGCTTAGCTGCCTCTAGAAACACCTGTAGACTCTGCTTAACGTGGGCTTGCCCCGTAAATTCATCGAGAAGCTTTGGACGAAGTGTGGAATCAAGCGTTTCGTCCTCTGTTGTAGCAGCCGGAGCTACAATACTCGTATTTGCTTCTTCAATAGCCATATGCGTACCTCAATACTTGCATATTTTCAGATTACACGCTAGGATTGAGGGTTCTCTTTTAGATACCTGTAGACATTGCTTTTGTGGGGTCTGTGCCCAGTTCGGGCTGTTGCGGTACGCAAGTGCGGCGCTTCTCCTCGACACTTACTCTTCTCATGTCTACAGCTACCTATACGAGAATATGGTATGGTAGCCATACGGCTTGATACATAATGAAATACTCACTTCCAATCATTATTGCGATACTTTTAGTATTCGCACCCTTTTTAGGAGTACTCAGCAAACAACTTGGGGAAACAGCTGATGCTCCCGAAATACCCTTTCATACTGCAGCACATAAAAATAGCTGGCCACTTCCACAACACATCACAAGCACACTTACGGTAGGCCCTCAAAACGGAATTATTACCGTCCACGACATAACAACCGTAGCAAAAGGAGCGCATCTCATCATCCAGCCAGGCACGACGATTGCTTTTAGCGAATATGCCGGGCTGCAAATACGAGGCTCCTTAACCGCAAAAGGAACGCAAGCACTACCGATTTCGTTCATTTCAGATGAACTTAATGAGAGTAACAAGAATTGGAGTGGCATTTTTCTTGAACAAGGGAGCTCTAGCGAAATAACACGCGCCGTATTCCACCACGCATCTCCATCAATAAGTTGCGACACGCCTTCTCATGCAGTAATACAGAACATTAATTCTCTATTTGGGAATACGGACATATACGGCAATTGCAATTAACGCACTCGGGCGTTTGTATATGCAAATATTGCGCAATAATTTACAATACACGGTATGATCATTTTAGGGCTGGATCCGGGTATTGCCCGAACTGGGTATGGACTTGTAGACACAAGCCGCCAACATCAATTCATACAATGCGGATGCATTACAACTCCCGCAGGAGGTTCAATTGAAGATAGGCTCGCAAGCGTAGCGTCTGATCTTACAAAGATTATAAACATGCACTCTCCCAATTTTGCCGTTGTAGAACAAATATTTTTTGGCGCTAATACGAAAACCGCTATGGCAACAGCTCATGTACGAGGAGTAATCCTATATGTATTGCAAACACATTCTATATCCATCCAATCCCTCACCCCGCTCCAAATTAAGTCACGACTCACTGGGTACGGCGCTGCGTCAAAAGAACAAATGCAGCGAGCAGTACAGCAACAGCTACATCTAACAAATATCCCCCAACCGGACGACGCCGCAGACGCACTTGCAGCGGCGCTATCTTTCGCGTAATACAAACTATACTATGAAAAAATTTCATTACCTTACCCTGCTTCTTGCAACCCTATCGATCGGGCTCTTGCCCGCAACAACACTTGGGCAAGAAGATCAAAACTCCCTCGTAGTACACATAGCACAGGGCTCACGCGACTCTTTTTCTGAAAAATCTAATGATTTTTCCGTTGGAGACTACAGAACACCAGACGGTTCATCTGTTCGTGAATTTTCTTGGAGCTTTGGGGACGGCACACGAGCGACTGGCGATGCAGTGAGCCACGCATACAAAAACCCAGGCACCTATACAGTGCGCCTACTCGTAACAACAGATTCCGGACAAACAGCGGAAGACACAACAGAAATACGGGTCTTTGGAACAGTGAATATGCTTGTTATCGACAGCTCATTTCCAGAAGAGCAGTTACGCCTATTCCAGGAACAGGCCGCTAGACAGCAAGTACTTCTCGCAATAATCCGAGCAAAAACGAACAGTCCAGAAGTAATCACTGAAGAAGATTTAACTAGTCAGCTGCTGGACGCACGCGACACATTAAAGAAATCCAACCTTGTAATTATTCAGACATCTGGCAGCGTAGGGGTAAACATCCTTTCAAAACTTGCGCAGCACATCAAACAGGTATCAGATATATCATTCAATGACCTCGGAATGAAGGACAAGGGAATTATTATTCTTTCCGACACGCCATTCGGAGTACTTACCCCCTCAGCACAACTCGCTTTCAACCAGCTGCTCCCAAGCTACGTCCTCCTAGCGAGACCCGATGCTTTAAACATGCTCCTTGAGCCATTATCAGCAGATGCTGCAAAACAAAAGATCATCGAGTCATCTATTGGGCATCGCCTCCTTGGAGCCTTTAGCGCTCGCACGAGCACAGACATTGGCATTACAAACTTCATTTCATTTGGCATTAACTACCTTGTAAATAAAGGGATACCAATTAATAGCATTTCGCTCATCCTCATGCTTCCAGTCATTGCAACAATACTGTCATTTTCTCGCCAGGTTATAGGAATGAAGGCCTTTGGAATCGTAACTCCAGCAATCACAACCCTAAGCTTCCTTGTTATGGGGCTCCCATACGGGTTGCTTATATTTTCAGCGATACTCATTTCAGGCACACTAACGCGACTCCTTATGAGCAAGCTTCATCTTCTATACCTCCCAAGAATGGCGCTTGTATTAACAGGAGTTAGTATTGCAGTGCTCCTCGTATTTGGTCTCGGGGTTGCGACAGACAACACTGCCCTCGCATCATTCTCTATCTTCCCTATTTTAATCCTGACACTTCTTGCAGAAGAATTCATTGCCCTTCAATTTAAATCTGGAGCAAAAAAGGCTCTGACTGTGACCGCCTGGACGCTCGCACTTTCTATTGGCTGCTACTTTATTGTAAGCTGGCAGATCGTTCGAACACTATTTGTATCCTATCCAGAAATCGTTCTTCTTGCGATACCTATTAACATTCTATTAGGAAGATGGAGCGGGCTGCGCCTTACGGAATACATACGCTTCCGCAGACTTCTTCAATATATTCAATAGGCAGTAAACAATCCCTTTATTACGTATGGCTGCGTTGATACACAAACAGTGGAAGAATATCTTGGGCATGAATTCCCGAATGGTCGATTATATCGTAAAAGCAAATTCCCCAGAAGCCATTCGAATTGCCAACAATAAACTCGCAACAAAAAAGATTCTTCAGAAAAATGGTCTCGGGACTCCTCGCCTCTTTTCTATTATTAGAAGCAGAAACGAATTAAAAAAATTTCGCTGGACACGACTACCCGGCTCATTTGTATTAAAACCAAACTCTTCGTCTGGAGGCGGTGGTATTGTTGTTATTTTCGGAAGAAACAAGAAGGGCAATTGGGTCAAAGCAAATAAAACCGAAATCTTTATTCCTGACCTAAGAAAACATATCCTTGATATTCTTGATGGAAACTTCTCGAAAGGAAATGTTCCGGATACCGCATTTTTTGAACAACGAGTAAAAATTCATGCGGACCTAAAACCATACTGCGTCAGAGGGATACCCGATATACGCATCATTCTTTATAACCAAGTCCCCGTGATGGCGATGCTGCGACTCCCAACGGAAGAATCCGCAGGGAGAGCAAATCTTCATATGGGCGGAATTGGAGTTGGCATAGATTTAGCAACGGGAATTACCACCACCGCAATTCAACATCGTCAGCAAATCGACATCCTTCCGCATAACAGGCTTCGAGTCGCTGGGCTTCAAATACCACACTGGGACGAAGTCTTACTCCTTGCATCTCGGGCCTCGGTTGCATGTGGCCTAAACTATGTTGGTGTCGATATCGCGATTGATCGCGACGACGGCCCGCTTGTTCTTGAACTGAATGCACGTCCCGGCCTTGAAATCCAGTTTGCAAACCTTGCACCACTCAAGTCTCGCCTTCAAAGGGTTGAGGACCTAAAAATGAAAAGTATTGAGAAAAAAATACAGCTAGCGAAGCACCTTTTTGGCGGAGAGCTTGAACAAGAAATTGAGGAACTTTCTGGACACATCGTGCTAGGTATTGAAGAGCAAGTCTTTGTGCTAGACCACGAAGGCAAGCAATTTCCAATTCTTGCAAAGGTGGATACCGGCGCATATAGGACAACAATCGATGAAAACATCGCAAAAAAACTTGGAGTAGACAAGCCTGTCATTATCCACAAAGGAATTCGCGGAGCCCTAGGCAAGCAAACAAGGCCGATTGTGGCGCTATCGCTCATTCTTCGCAAAAAACATATTGCAACTGAGGTTTCACTTATAGATAGGTCTCATATGAAATACGGCATGATATTGGGGCGCAGAGACCTAAAAGGCTTTTTTATCAACCCCAATAAATTCCGAAACACATAATCACTATTGACACAAAAAGCTAGCTACACCATGCTATACTTTCCATATGCCAACACGGCGATACAATAGACACAATCACATTGGTGCCGTTCTAGTTAGTCGAATATTCTCAAAAAAAGCAGTGCCAAAGCTCCTAACAGTAGCCGGGGTACTTCTTCTTTTTTCTGCAGGAACCGTATTGTGGTGGAGCCGCGACTTACCTGACCCATCCAACATCCAAAAGGGGCCAATCAACGAATCCACCAAAATTTATGACTCAACTGGCACAAACCTTCTATACGAAATAGGAGAAGCAAAGAGGACTTACTCAAAACTCCCAGACATTTCTCAGTACGCCGTAAAAGCAACTCTCGCCGCAGAAGATGATAAGTTTTATGAACATCATGGAATTTCGATAACCGGCTTGATACGCGGAGTTGTGCTAAAGCCATTTACCGGGCAGCGTGCCCAGGGAGGGTCAACAATTACCCAGCAGCTGATAAAAAACTCCATCCTCTCACCAGAAAGAACGCTACAGCGAAAAGTAAAAGAAGCAGTACTTGCCCTTGAGCTGGAGCAACGTTTTTCAAAAGACCAAATTTTAGAAATGTATCTCAATGCTATCCCGTACGGGAGCCGCTCATATGGGATAGAGGCCGCAGCACAAACATTCTTTGGAGCATCTTCTCACGACCTTACAATCGCACAAGCAGCAACCCTCGCAGCAATGCCCCAAGCGCCAACAAGATATTCGCCATATGGATCACACGTCGAAGACCTAAAAAACCGCCAAGAATATATCATCGGACGAATGGCCGACCTTGGAATGATAACCAAACAAGAAGCAGACCAAGCAAAGCAAGAGAAGCTATCGTTCCAGCCAGAGTCAGAGAACATCAAGGCTCCGCATTTCGTATTTTATATTAAAGAATTACTAGAGCAGGAATACGGAGAACGAGTGGTTGGCCAAGGCGGACTAAAGGTCATCACAACACTCGATTACAACATGCAGTCCATTGCAGAAGATACGTTGAAAAAATATGAGAGCCAATTAAATCGAAACGGAGCAAGCAATGCATCCCTGGTAGCAATCAATCCTAAGAATGGGAACATTCTTGCGATGGTTGGCTCGGCTGATTACTTTAACAAAGACATTGATGGAAACGTGAATGTTTCTATTAGAGAGCGCTCTCCTGGCTCATCAATCAAACCTTTCGTATACGCAGAGGCATTCGCCAAGGGTTATAGACCAGACACCCTGGTCGTTGACGCTGAAACCGACTTTGGGCAAGGGTACACCCCAAAAAATTATGACCTAAAGGACCACGGAGTAATGTCTATGCGCACGGCGCTAGACAACTCATATAACGTCCCAGCAGTACAAACACTATATCTTGCCGGGGTAGCTGACGTCATTAAGCTTGCAGAAAAAATGGGAATCACAACCCTTACCGATCCAGACCGTTACGGGCTTTCGCTTGTATTGGGTGGCGGAGAAGTTCGACTTCTCGATATGGTGTCAGCATATGGAGTGTTTGCAAACGAAGGAACCAGATTCCCCTCCCGTGCAATTCTAAAAATTACCCATGGAAGCGACACCCTCCTCGACGAAACAAAAGACCAACCACAGGGCACGGAAGCTCTAGACCCTCAAGTTGCGCGGCTTGTAACAAACGTATTATCAGATAACAACGCGAGAGGACCGGTGTTCGGACTCAATAGTCCACTGCAATTAGGCGCACGCCCCGTTGCAGCAAAAACTGGGACCGCCCAAGACTTCCGAGACGGATGGACGTTTGGGTACACACCCTCCCTCGTTGCAGGAGTCTGGACCGGGAATAACGACAACTCATCAATGAGAAAAAATGCCGACGGAGTAGTTACCGCCGGACCAATCTGGAATGCATTTATGAGAAAAGCACTTGAAGGAACTCCAATTGAACAATTTACCAGCCCCGAGCCTCTGCAGCCCGCTCCTAACGCAGTAATTGACGGGAAGCTATCTGAGGTAAAGGGAAAATGGGTCCCAGAAACCCAAACGCTATACACGCTCGATTGTCCCATTAACGCTGGCGAAGTGCGAACCTTTAAAGAGCTCCATAGCATTCTATTCTATACAAGAAAAGGAAATCCGAATGGCCCGCCACCAGACAAAGCAGAGGCTGATCCCCAATTTAACAACTGGGAAACCGCGGTATCGAATTGGATCACAAAACACAACGAAGAAAAGAAGGGCGACCCAGCAGAACCAATATATACAACATCACTCCCTACCCCGTCCTGCAATATTGGCAGCGCGGACGAATTACCAAAAGTAAAAATCGCATCCCCCAACGAAACCGTACTGAAAGATAGTCCAACAGTAGTTGTAGTAGAAATTGACTCTCCTCACCCAATCAAATCAGTTCGCTTCATCCTTGACGGCTCAGAGATATCTTCCCGCAAAACAGGAGACAATACATACGAAGCCCCCATTTCGTTTGCGTCATCGTTCTCAGGAAGAAAAACCCTTGTTATTCAAGCAATCACAGATAGCAACCTCCTCGGAATTGCCCATCGAACTTTCGTTATTAATCCAGACAACACCTCTCCAGCAATTACGCTCCATACCCCACAAAACAACTCCCACGTAAAAGAATCCGGCTTCCCATTTACCATTAAAACAACAGCTACCGACTCAAATGGCATTGATTTTGTAGACGTCCTATACACAAAAGAAGACAGCTCCGGAACTCAGCGGGCAGCGCGAATTACAACCCCCTCAAGCGCAAACCCGAATCGCTACGACGGACAATGGCAAGTCTCCCCAGGACCTGGAATGTACAATGTATACGCTATTGCCTACGACAAAACAGGGAATAGCACACAATCTCCAAGCAAAACAATAGTGATAGAATAGCCTGATTACGGCTGCATATACTCTCTCCAGCGACTATAAAGCTCTGCCGTTGCAACAAGGTCCCTTGCGTTATATTGAGCAATCTCAAGCCCCCGCCCGTCACGAAAAGCTTGCCCAACATCCTTCCCCGCTATTCCTCCACCCTTTGGGGTAGGGATTCCCATTGCCTGTGTCCATAAATGTAAACTACCCGCACGCTGAACAGACCCAAAATACCTCAACTGATCATACAGGTCTATATGCATAACCCCTCCCCACGATCGATTATTGTATCGATTACTCATAAGGTCCCTAGTTACATGCACCTTATGCACACCAGACCTTGCAATAATATACGGAATATCAAACGAACGCCCATTAAACGTAATACACTCATCATACTCTGCTATAGCTCCCCAAAATGCTTCGAGCATGCTTTTTTCCGTTCTCTGCTTATACGTAATACCGCCCTCAACAATCTCCCCGATTTTCTGCCCAGGGGCCTGAAAAGAAACTGTCCCCACTTTCTTTTCTACATCATACGCACCAAGAACAACTATACTCCCCAGCAACGGGGAAAACTGAAGCTCTTGCACAAGCCCCTCGAGCTCCGCCGCATATTCCTCGGTATCGGGCTCAGCAACAATTTTCCCCAACACATCTTTTTGTGTTAACTCATCAAAGTCCTCGAACAAAAGTCCAACAGTCTCTATATCAATAACAACGCGTTTCATAGACTACCACTCGAGTATAACCCGCATATCCCCCAAAGAACACTGAAATTCTTTTTTCGCATACTCACGAAGCATTTGCTCACGCAAAAGCACGGCCTGGCCAATCGCCGACTGCCTTGTTCTCACATCAAGTCGAAAACTTCCATCAAAAACCTTACAGTGAACATCCTCTGATCGCACCGCCTGCTGTAAAAATATTTCAACCCCATATCGAACATCGGATGTCGCATATTCCCTATCGCCCCCCCGCGCAAATAATTTTGAAACAGCCTCAAGCGCCATAGCTTATATGGGGCGAGAATCCACAAGGGGGCGAACATCCAATACAAAAACATTATCTCGCCGTTGAATCTCTTCGGGGATAGATGTGCACGTAAGAATTGCTTGTCCAGATGGCATATGAGAAAGAAGCCCTTTTTGCCTATCGGGGTCTAATTCACTAAGAACTTCATCAAATAGCAACAAGGGCTCATGTCCCAAAAGTTTCTTTATATAGCCATAGGAAGCCACCTTCATCGCAATAACAAGACCACGAAGCTGCCCCCTAGACATAACAGTATGCGCAGGTCTTCCCCCAACATATACAACCAAATCGTCCCTATGCGGCCCATACATCGTGTACCCATATCGCTTTTCGTACTTCCAGGCCTGCAATAATAATTCTCGAAAGTTTTCTACCTTTGCAACCCCCGGAACCACCTGCAAAGAAATATCAATATCCTCCAAAAATAAATCCTTATAAATAGCCGGGACATTGGAAGATAAATAATCTCCAAAGGTTTGCCGATGAGACCAAATAACCTTTGCGTGCTCAACTATAAGGTCGGTCCACACAGCTATATCTTCTGGGGAGCTTGCCTTCTTGAGCGCCGAGTTTCTTTGTCGAAGAGCACGATGATACTGCACAACACCAGCAAGATACTGCCTTGAACCCGCAAGCGCCGTATTAATAAAATTGCGACGCATCGCAGGCCCACGATTAAACAAAAATGCATCCTCTGGCAAAAACAACACTAGCGGATACTGCCCAAAAAACATTACTGGAGATACAGGAGAATTGTTTTCAAGAATCCGAATTGTTCGAGAAGGGACACTATAAGAAACCATAATAGAAGAATCACCCTCCGCATGAGCAACATCACCACGAACAATAAAATTGTCCGCACCCTCCATCACACAATCCTCCGCCTGTGATCGAAACGACTTACCTCTCAACAATACAACAATCGATTCAAGAAAGTTTGTTTTTCCGCTCGCGTTTGGGGCCAACACAACCAAAAGGGGCGCTTCGGGAAATTCAATTGGCTGAAAGTGAGAAAAATTACGAAACTGATGCGCCGAAAGGGATTTTACTCTCATATTATTGAGCCTGAATAGGCATAATGATATACAAATACGCATCATTTTCACCTTGGCGCTTCAATACAACCGGATCAAATGGCCCAGAGAAATACCCCTCCACAGCGCTTCCTGAGAAGTGTGACAACCCCTCAATGAGATACTGAATATTAATAAGAACATCCATATCTTCACCATCCCCATCAACATCTAAAGAAACATCCCCCTGGCCAACCTCCCCACCAGCAACACGAAGTACGAGACTTCCCTTTTTTGGACGAATCTCTAGAGAGACCCTTCGCGACTCTTTAGGTAAAAACACTGACAATGTTTTTAGCGCCCGAAGAAGCTCATCCCTCTCCACAGCAATATGCGTCGTGTGTCTTGTTGGTATAATCCCCTCATAATTCGGGTACTGCCCATCAACAAGGCGAGACGTTAACTCTATTCCACCCCCATTAAAAGACACATAATTATCATGAAGAACTATACCGATATCACCCTGCTCATGAAAAACTCTCACAATTTCTTGGGCAGATGTAAGTGGAATAAGAATAGATACACCATCCTGAGATGAGAGCTTTGCGGTATACTCCGCAAGGCGAAATCCGTCAGTTGCAGCAACGTGAACCCCACCATTCTTCCAAACAACAAAAACACTTCGTATTTCTGGCCTTGTCTCCTCCCTCGCAGCAGAAAATACTGTTTGACTAATAGCGCCACAAAGCATCTCAGAAGACACTTGCATTGAGTTATCTTGAGTATTTTCTGGAAGAAGTGGGTACTCATCAGGATCAGCGGATAAAAACTGAGCCCGAAACCCTTTTGTTGAAATAAGAACTTTCCCCTCCTTCTTCTCTAATGTCACAGGGTTACCCCCAGGAAGCTGCTGAACATATTCTAAAAGGCGTTTTGCGGGGAGGGCGCAACTCCCCTCACTCTCCATCTTTCCGCCAACAACAGTTTTTATACCTATCTCAAGGTCCGTTGTGGTAAGGGTGAGAATATTGCCCTGAGCCTGAATGAGGACGTTTTGAAGGATGGGAAGTTGTGAATTTCTACCTGCAATCGGAGCAACTTGAGATATCCCGTGAAGAAGATTTTTTTGTGTGCATGTGAATTTCATACGGGTATAATAATTAAAAGTTAGTAGTACGTAATTATAGGGGGGAGAAAAACTGGGGATAAGCGGGGTAAAATAGCTATATAGAGCATTTTGTGGTTTGGAAAACGTGTGGAAATAGTAGTGCTTATTTGTGAATAGTTTGTGGAGGATGGTGGAATTAATGTTAGTGTTTTGGGAAAACTATTTTTTTCCCCACAATGTTTCCACTTTTTATATACACTTCCCCACAACTCATACACATCATGCATAGAGGCGCTCACGAAGAAACCCAATTTCTCGAGATAGTTCCTCGTCGTGCTCAATAAGTTTTTCTATTTTTTCACATGCATGCATTGCTGTTGTGTGATCCCTACCGCTAAAATGGTTTCCAATTGATGGAAATGATAGGTTGCTTTCCTTTCTTAGAAGGTACATTGCAACTTGCCTTGGACGAACAATCTCTTTTTTTCTTGACTTACCTCTAAGCTCTGAGTTGGGGATATTGTAGTATGAGCTAACTGCAGAGATGAGGTCTTCTACGTTAATAGCTTTTCTTTGAGGTTTTTCTAGGAGGTCTTTTAGGATGTGTTTTGTGTACTCGATAGTTGCCTTCTCTTTGTGGAGCTCGCAGTACGCGGCAACTCTATTAAGTGCGCCCTCAAGTTCTCGTACGTTGCTCTGTATGTTTTTTGCGATAAATATTAAGGCTTCTTGGTCTATAGGGATATTGCGAAGCTCTCTTTTTTCTTGAAGGATTGCGAGTCGGGTTTCGTAGTCTGGCTTTTTTATGTCCGCAATCATTCCGGCGGACAATCTAGAAGATAGGCGCTCTTGAAGAGTTGGGATAGCGCTAGGTGGGCGATCGCTACTTAGGATAAGTTGCTTGTTTTGGCTATAGAGTGCGTTGAAGGTGTAAAAAAGCTCTTCCTGTGTTTTATCTTTTCCTGCAAAAAACTGTACGTCGTCAATGATAAGAACATCAATATTTCGGTATCTTTTTTTAAATTGCTGTGTTGTGTGGTTCTGTAGTGATTCCACAAACTCATTTGCAAATTTTTCTGAAGCTACATATGAAACGGTAAAGCTTGGATTAGCTTCTTTAATTGTGTTCCCAACCGCTTGAAGGAGGTGTGTTTTTCCAAGGCCAACTCCTCCATAGATAAAAAGAGGGTTATAAGCCTCCCCTGGTCGAGCAGCAACGGCCCTGCAGGCGGCATGGGCAATTTCATTACTTGTTCCAACAACGAATGTTTCGAATGTGTAGTTCTTGTTAAATGGAAGGGATGATGGGTAGTCGCTCTCGCTTGTTGGACGAGACACTGAAGGGTTGGATATTGCTTGTCGCTGAAGTTGTGTGGCTGGGTTTTTTTGTGCAACGACCCGCAGATTTTTCTTTACTATTCTCTTTTCGGTGTTTTTTGAGGCAATAGAAAAGCGAACGTCAGTTACTGTCTTGTCGATACCTTGAATCGTCTCGAGGATAAGTGGACGATACTTCTTAGAAAGCCATTCGTAGGCAAAAGGATTTTTTGTTTCTATAAATAGAGTGTTTTTTGTTCGGGTTTTCGCAGATGTGTTCCTGAACCATGTAAGAAAGTTCCCCTGACTCACTTTGAGCTCTAGTTGATCCAGCGCTATTTTCCATAATTGAGAATCTTTCATACTCAAAACGCATCGTATCACAGTTATCCACAACTACGGAAGACGGTAAACGAGGAAAATGTGGAAAAAATGTTAATAAGATGTGGAAATCAAAATTTATAAAACTATTCTTGACTCTTTGGGGTAAATACATCATCATATATCACATGCCAAAACGAACATACCAGCCAAGCAAGCGAAGACGTGCCCGAAGGTTTGGGTTTCTTGCTCGCAAGAAAAAGAGCCCAGGGGTTATTGCAAGAAGGAGAAAGCGTGGGCGAGCAAGGCTTGTCCCAAAGCAATAAGCATGTTTTCACGAACAAACCGCCTTTCGAGTTCTCGTGATATCCAGAGAACTTTAAAGGTTGGCCTCCGTGCTAAAACAAAATTTTTTTCAATCTATGTGGCTCAGTCAGGAGGCGCCACTATGCGCTTTGCTTGTGTTGTTGGTAAAAGGGTGCATAAAAGTTCAGTTGTGCGCCATGCAATTCAGAGGAGAATTCGAGCTGCTTGTCGAAAAATTCAATTTCCAGATAACTGGTATCGCGATGTGGTACTATTGGCCTTGAGCTCAGAGATTCAGACAATGAGCATTGAAGATATTGCATCCGACATTCAATATGGACTACAAGGAATACGGTAATAATCTCGCTAGGCGTATATGCATCCCGTGTATATCGTTTTATCAACATACAATTTCTCCGGACCACGGTGTGCTTAAGGGTGTTATGGGGCGGGTGTGTAGGTTTGAGCCAACTTGTTCTGAGTATGCAAAAGACGCTATTGAGCAATATGGAGCAAGGGGAATATTTTTTGCTATAAAGCGTCTCGCAAAGTGCCACCCTTTCCATGAGGGTGGGTATGATCCTGTAATTTCTAAAGAAGTATAATTTTATGAGTATTACTACAATATTTTCGTCAGCGTACACAGAGGTACTATTTCGCCCCCTATTAAATCTTCTTATTGGGATTACCAATGTATTGCCTGGGCACAGCGTGGGGTGGGCTATTATTTTTGTGACAATTATTGTGCGGCTTGTGCTTCTCCCCTCCTTTCTGCACCAAGCGCGATCAATGCGTAAGAACCAGGAAAAAATGAAGGAAATTCAACACCACCTTGCTGGGGTGAAAGAAAAGCATAAGGACGATAAGGCGAAGCAGGCAGAAGAAACGATGAAAATATATCGTGAGGCCGGTATTAACCCTGCGAGCGGATGTTTGCCTCTTATTGTGCAGTTGCCCGTTCTTCTTGCGCTGTATCGCGTATTTTTCTCTGGGCTTACTCCGGAAACCTATCATTTTCTTTATTCCTTTGTTGGCCAGCCAAGTGAGTTAAGTTTTATGTTTTTTGGCATGAGCTTAAACGACCCAAGTCTTTTGCTGGGGGTTATTGCCGGTATTTTTCAGTTTATTCAAATGAAGTTCTTGGCACCGCAACAGCCGGCATCCCCCGCTGGTCAGGATGAAGAGACCGCAAAGATGATGGCGTCTATGCAAAAAAATATGATGTATATATTCCCTGCTATGACGATCTTTATTGCGCTTCGTCTTCCCGCTGCGCTTGCGTTGTACTGGACGGTTTCTACGCTATTTGGAATCGGGCAACAGCTTGTTGTAAAGCGAATGCTGAAATTAGAAGGAAACCCAATGAGCATTTGATATTTTCTGCCTTTTTGCATATGGTGCTTACATATGACAGAGAATCCTGCAGAAGCACTTATCGCAGAGCATGTACGGAGGCTTATGGAAGCAATGGGATTTTCAAATATTCATTTGGAGTGTGATCTTGCGAGCCCTGAGACCGTAAAGGTTTCTATGGAGGTTGGAGATGAAGGGAATATGCTTATCGGTACCCAAGGCGCGAACTTGCATGCGTTGCAACACGTTATTCGGTGCGCACTTCGTAAGCACCTTCAGGGACAAGTTCGTGTGTTGGTGGATGTGAATGGGTATCGCGCTCGTCGAGAGAGGTCGTTACTTGGCTTTGCCGAAGAAGTTGCTCGTCGCGCGCAAAAAACGGGCCGCCCTGTCGCTCTGTCGCCAATGAATGCTACTGATAGGAGGACTATTCACGCTGCGCTTGCGGGAAGAAAGGAAGTGACAACGGAAAGTACTGGAATTGGCGCTGATCGTCGAGTTGTGGTTCGGCCAATTTTTCTATAAATGGGGCAATCGATTTTTTCTAATGCTCTTATTGCGAGCATTGGGCGTGTCGCGACAATAGTTCTTGGGCTTATAAGTACGGCTCTTATTGTTCGCAGTATTTCCATTCCCTCCTTCGGCGTGTATTCGTTTGTATTAACGATTGGCATAGTATTTCAACTCATTGCAGACTTTGGGCTATATCTAACCGCTAGTCGCGAAATAGGGGCATCTGGGGGCAACGACGAGCATGTCATGGGCCACATTGTTGCATTGAGAATAGTGTTATTGGGGGCAGTCTTTTTAGTTGGACTTGTCGGGTTTATGTTTGTGCCCACGCTACAAAAGAATCTCATTTTATTCACAGTGTTGTCGCTCGGGCTTATTGCTCAATCCATAAGCCAGTTGCTGATGGGGGTTTTTCAGGCGCATGGAGTTGTTTGGAGGGCGACGGTCGGAGATATTATTGGAAGAAGCGTGCAGGTCGTTTTGCTTGGAGCGCTTTTTTGGAGATATGGCCCAGGCGGCGCTTCTCGGCTAGGGGTTGCTGCTGCTTTTACCCTTAGTCTTGGTGTGGCCTTGTGCGTGCATCTCATTCTAGCTCCAGCTCTCCAAAAAATAATCCCAAGGGTTTCTATGCGGGCATGGAAGAAAATAGCTGCATCTTCATGGCCGCTTGCCATAATGCTTATTCTTAATGTTCTCTATTTTCGCATAGATATTGTCATTCTTTCGTTTTTTCGGATTGAGCAAGAGGTTGGCTGGTACTCTCTTGCATATAAAATTATTGAAAATGGCCTATTCTTCCCTGCTATGCTTGGGGGGTTGCTGCTGCCTCACATAAGCTCGGCTATTGCAGCTCGAAATACGCGGCGAGCAGAACAAATTATTTCGGAGGGGGTCGCTCTGGCGATATATGGAGGGCTGCTTCTTGTTTTGGTGCTGATTGTGTTTGCTCAGCCGATTGTTCTATTGATTGCGGGCGAAGGCTTCGCTCCATCCGTAGCGCTATTGCGAATTCTCGCTCTTGCTCTCGCAAGTATGTTTGTTGGGAATA
>JBPOIM010000027.1:0-15492 GCA_052034485.1 Candidatus Anderseniibacteriota bacterium
GTAATTTCATCGTTTAGTTGCGCCTTTTCACGCAGCTGGCCAGTTACAAATACACGATACCCAATTCCATGCGCTTCTATAATAAGAGCCTTCTCTTCGCGCTCCACAACAACTCCTCGAATACGTGCAATCATATATATAAAGTACGATACATTACGCTGAACGTAAAGCATACGCACTTTAAAAGAAAACCCCGCGTAGGACACACGGGGATGCTAACCAGACGAAGCTAGAAGACGCTTATTACTTACGCCATACAAGGCAAAGATAAAGCCACTGAAGCCTTAAAAGACCAATGGCCAAGCCCACCAAAACAGGAATTACCGTCAGGCACAGCGTCAGTACTTCAACTGGCAAAGTGCCGGTTGGATATACGAAATGAACCGTAATGGCAATAATCATAACAATCAGAAAGCAAAACCAACCCCAAAATGCAAACCGCAGAAAATCCTTGCATACACTACACCAGCTTTTCATGATACTAACCCTCACATATTGAGAATCGAACGAACAACCACTACCCCCAATATTAGAGTAGGCCTTCCCGAGAAAAAGAAAAGGTATTCGTACTTATGAGCACGTATTCATCAACGTGCAGAAAAATTGCTGGATAGAATAGAAAAATCCTCGTTTCTCCAATTTGATATGTATTGGAGCAGTGCCACCTGCCTGTATTACTTGTGTTGCAGTAGTATACCCAGGAGCAGAAACTTCTACCTCAATAGACTTTCGCGTATATGGTAATGCGAACATTCCCTGCTTGTCTGTCGTAACAACTTTATCTTCAAGAGATAGCACGCGTGCACCAGAAACACCCCTCCCCCAAGCTCCCGTTACTTTCCCTGTTACATACGAAGGGCTGTAATACGAGCGCAATACATCAACTGCAGCGCGAGGAGAAAGATCGTCATTCCATAGCTGTGTGCTTCCTCCAACGTTTACCCAGTAACTCACACCTACAATACTCGGACTACGTAATAGTCCCTGGAACACTGCGGAAAGCCAGTCCGCCTGCTGCTTTTCAGTAAATTTTCCATGAATATCCGGAATTGGCGCGCCAAATTCTCCGAGCGCAACCTTTCCGCCACTTGCAGCAGCGATACTACTAATATCAGCAGCAATTTGCTTTGGGTCTTTTACATAATGGTCAATAACTACGAGACCATCCATTGCTTGAGTAGTAGCCGGATCCATAACAACTCGAGCAACATCTGCGTTCATAGATTGCCAATTCGATGCTACATCTTTCCCCATAGAATGAAACGCCGCTTTTGTCATGGCGTACTCGCTCGTAATGAACGAGCGATACCCTGCAATGTCACCTGTTGTTCGCGGATCCCCTGGGCCACCATTTTCACACTCCGGGCATGCAGAAAAAATATCTCCATCTTCAAAGATATCTGCATGCGCAGAAAGGAATTGCTTTGTTTTTGCAGTATGCTCCGCGCGAGTAATGCGAGGATAATTAAACCACCCCTCCCAACCAGACCAATTCCCACGAAACCACACATGCAGCCCTTCTTTTCTCGCAGCGGCAACCCACCGCTTCAGTAAAGGAAAAAATTCTTCGTCATACGGAGTTGCAATTGCAACATGCGTTGCACCAGTTGCGACAATATCTTTCATTTGCTGCGCAATAACAGCATCAAATGACGAATCGTTCAACTTTTCTCGACTTAAATCGCGAGAATATTTCATGGTGTCGACCGACTGTACGTCCCACCACGAAACGGCATGCGTAGGCTGCACAAGAGCAGTAGCAGCTACCATGCTCAGTAATACGCCAAATAATCCTGCTATTTTCATCACTCTATATTACCGCTGAACGCCAAGACTTGCAGTAGTATGTAAATCTCCCAAATATTCGCTATTCAATTCGTACACATCAGCAAACGGATACTGCGCAACAAGATGGTATCGCTCAAGCCCGGGGGCATCCTTCACCATTTTGTATGTTAAGTCATTATCGTCATGAGTACGCATAACAATCCATCGTGCCCACTGGTCTGGAATTTCGGTAGCAGTAGTCCAGTATGCCCCCGTACCTTCATGGATAAATCGCTTCATTGGTAATCCGGAAGAAAAGATAATAGCATCGTGCGATGCAGCAGAGATCAGAATGAACCCCGTGGTGTTTGCCGCATGCTCATGTAAATACCCACTTACTTCAGATACGTTTTTCTGACTGGACCCAACACGCGCGTCGTCGATTGTTACTGCGTCATGACTGGACAATGCAAAAAATGTTACAAACACAAGCAAACCAATAAGCACTCCTCGCATTTTTGGTAATCGCTGCGCAAGATACCCAACAAATATCGCGAGTGCGGGCATTAACATAATCCCATACCGAACGTTAAACCATGTTGTTCCGGAAATTCCCTGAATGTAGAGCACAGAATGCCCCAAATACAACGCCGTAATGTTAAATACAATCGGCACCAGAAGAAGCATTGCGGCAAACTTCACTCCTGTTTTAATTTTTTTATCGAACCAAAGCAGAGCTACTCCACCAAGACCAAGCAATGCTACAAAAACATCCGAGTTGTAAAACATTGCGTACAAGTAGATCTTCACGGAAAGCAACATGTTGCCCTTCGTTGGCAATACGCCAGCTGCCTCAAGCTGATCTTGCTGACTGTGCGCAGAAAACGGACCGAATGCAAAATACAACGCATCATTAAAAATAAGTTGGTTCCAAAGCAGCCATAACACTATTCCAAGCCCTGCCAAAGACCCGAACAAAATAAAGAGTCCTTCTGCTGTCTTAAAGTTCCACCTCTTCCATCCATATGCGGCAACAAATAGTCCACCAAATACAAGCAAGAACCATCCGTCGTATCGCACAACAGTTGAAAGCATGATAAAAAATGCTCCAACGATAAGATGAAACAAACCTTGCTTCTCGCTCCAACGAAGCATTGCGTAGCATGCTGCCATAGTCGTAAAGAGCAGCAGCAGCTCTGTCATTGCAGTCGACTGCAAATACAAAATGTTTACGTTAGTCGCAAATACCGCAACAGCCAAGAACCTCCACCACACCGATACGTTAATACGAGCAAGATAGAGATACACAAGCACCCCTGTACCCACAAACGAAATCATAGAAACAATCGCTCCAGCCAACCCCGAATGCCACATAAAGTCATTCCAAATAGTTGGAATCATTAAGACGTGTGGCAACGGCAACCACACAGAACCCAGCTGTGCAACGCCGGGCTTCAACCCTTCAACAACACGCCTGCCGATATTCAAATGAGACCGCGCGTCGTTGTACGCCAGCCCGAGACCATTTTGGTAATAATGCATAAACGCGAGCGCGGATACGATCACCAATATCACCCCGACAACCCATATGCCGCGACGCTCAAGAAACGATTGCAGTGAACGGAATTTAATGACGAACATAGGATTCAACAAGAAGATAGATAGTAGCAAGCAGCACCGGAATAGCTAAGAGCCCGACAATACCATAGTAGTACTGCAACGGAGTAACATACCGAGAAGCAACTGCGTTATACACAAAGGACTTTGATCCTACAGTATGAAGAAAATCCCAATTTCTACTATAGGTATATTTCTGCTGTTTTCCAGAAAGCTTTTCGAGTGCAAGAACTTCCGCTTGAGGAGGGTTTGCATTTGAGGTAATAGCGCCCAGCGTATTTACCGAAGCTCCGTACAAAAAGAGGAAGAAAAATACAACAAGCATCGTACGCTTGAACTTACCATCGTTCAAACCAACAGCCACAAGAACAGAAAGTAATGCATATACCGGAATTAAATATCGGGAACCAAATGCCCAGCCACCCCACGGATCACCCCACATGGAGTACAGCAACACGGTCATTCCACACGTGAATAGAATAAGAGAGAGCGCGGATGGATTTTTACGATACAACACCGGAATACCGAACAGACTTAATGCAACAATTGGCGCATACCACAGGATGCCTCGGTCTGGACTTACAAAATGGATATACAGCCCATTGAGCAAATTCCTCGTTTTGAAAAATCCAACTGCACTTTTATCTCCTTGCTGCGCCGCGTCATCTATCGTAATTGCCTGCTTACTTTGCAAATCACCAGCATCAGCAGCTCCCGTAATGGTCTTCACCTGAGGAAGTGTTCCGGCTAACTGCAACGGATTCCCATACGCTGCTTTGTTGTATCCGAAGAAAAAGAGAAGCGGCAACACAACTCCGATAATAGAAAGAATATATATCGGCCGCATAGTAATACGAATATCGCTCTCAGTAATACGAACTCCTAGGGTAGCACCAAGCGCATACAGCCCAAGCGGGAAAAAGATAAAAAAGTTTGGATAATCAAGCGGCAATGAGGCAGCAAGAAGAAACCATACCAACAAAAGCGACCACATATTGTTCCATTTCAATACTGCATATATTCCAAGCAGTAATAAGAACGTTGTAATGTGATGCTGATAAATAGTCACAGCATACGAAAATGCGGGCGTTGCAAACAAAAAGCCCATTGCCGCAAGAGAAGCTACGAGCGGACGTACTCCAAGTAGTCGAGCAATGAGATACACCATAACACCATTTGCCAGTGCAAATAGTGATACAACGGCAAATGCTCCAACGGGTCCTGCACCAAGCGTTTTTCCAAGGAGGTACCCAGGAATAAGGAGGAACGATAGCCCAGGCGCAAACAGCGATACATATTTGTCCCCTAACAACCCAAGATCTGGTGTAGCAAATTGCGCTATGGAATTAGAAAAAGATAGTGACGAATCTTCCACTATAGAATAGAGCAATGCGAAGCGCCCACGATCAGGAGATAGCTCAAATGGACCGTCCGCCTTCCAGCGAGGGTCATTTAATTCTTGTGCGGTTGGCGTTCCTGGTAATCCGCGAATACCAAGAACAACTGCCAGTAGCGCAGCTATTGCAAGAATCGCAACAATGATAAACGAGTATTTCATATTGAGGAGTCCATAGAGTACAAACTTGCCATGTTCCTTGCAACATCTGCCCATGTTACCCGATAGTTTTTCTGGTTCTCATGGTTCATTTCAATAAGCTTCACATCGTGCTGATGGTCGCGCACCCAAGCAATACGATCTGCGAGCGCATCGCTATTAAACGTTTCAACTAAGAACCCATTTTTCTCATGATCAATTAAATACGAAAGCGCGGTGTTGTCTGCCACAATACACGGCGTACCCTGGCTGAGCGCTTCATGCACAACGTTACAAAAACTCTCCCACTTCGCCATATGAACCATCGCAAGCGCATGCTTAATAAGGTAATACTTGTCGACACCACGAATAACTCCCGCAAACACAACTCTTCCGGTAAGTCCAAGCCCTTCAATCATATCGTCCAATTGCTTTTTATATTCTGCACTTGCAATAGGCCCAACGATAATATGGTTACCACTCGGGATTTTTGCGAGTGCACGAAAAATAGTTTCATAATTTTTAATTGGGTGCACACGACTAATTGTAATTGTATATGGGGCAAATTGCGTAGCCATGCGCACAACTTCCTCAGAAGCAAGCGCATCAATGTTCACAAACGCCTCTTGCTCCATTCCGTTTGGAATAACGCGAATAATGTTTTCTAACACTCCGTGCTTTATCATTTCCTTACTCTCCCATACTGACACTGCACGAACACCATCTGCTGCAGCATTTATAAGAAATGCACCAAGCGTATAGTGATATGTTTTCTTCACAAAAGCAGCGAGGGGAGAAAAGATAGACCATTCCGGATTAAACCCGCCATGCGGAGTAACAAAAATCAGCGGCGTTCGCTTTCCCAATAGCTTTCGAAACGCTGCATACGCTAGCAACAGCATATGCGGAAACACATCAAAATTATGCAAACACACCGCATAACTTTCTTCCCAATCAATTGCCGGCCAGCACCCCCACATATGCCACACATATCGCAATACATGGAGTCCACGAATTTCTTCGCGAGGCGCTAGCTCATTCTTCTTCTCGTATACATCACGAGACGTGTGAATTGTAATATCCCAATCAGACTGCGCGAGTACTGCGTATGTTTCGAGAATATTTGTCTCAATGCCAGCAGCAACGGGATAAAAATACCGAACAACAACGTCAATATGTTTTTGAGAAGAAGATTTCATATATTATTTCGACTTTACTGCATGGAGCCCCATGATAAGCGTGTACCACGAATCAGAATGATCGAGCTCTTCTGTTGTAAATTCATCTGCAGATAACCCAACAACAAACCCCTGCATAGCAAGAACATTTCCGTAGGAATGCACCGCAACGTTCTCTTTTTGGAACGCATCTCCAAACACCGCCTTCACGGAACGCGGAGTGAAGTGCCAATAGGGAGATTCCTGTTCACGCAGTGGACCAAAGCTAGAAAACGTTGCGATTAAGACTCCTCCTGGCTTGAGAATTCTAAAACACTCCTTTGCAGAAGCATGAAGATCGTACAGTAGCCCAAATGTTTGCGTAATGATTAAACAGTCGTATGAATTGTCTGGAATATTTACTAAGTTCTGCAAATCGCCATACACGGTTGCAAGCTTGTTGGTAGTATCAATATCAAGCACATCTATCTTCGTTACCTTCGATGCGTCCCCATATCGTTTAATGTACGCGTCGTCGTGTACTTCTAAGCACGCTCCGGTAATATACTTCCCCTCTTGCGTTAAGAACTTTTCAATATAATAGCGATCAATAGGAAGTCCGCGATCAAACCCAAACTTTTTACTAATAGGAGAAAGGCTTCTTTTTGGAGCCAAGAAATATCCACCTTTCGGTTTCAGCATTCGCACAATTGGTGCACGAACTGCGGAAAATACTTTATATAACGGATTGTCGACGTTGAAGTGAATCATAGGGAAAATAATTGTTTAATATATTTGCGAAACCATATATTAGATAGGGACCATAGCACAGCAAAATCTTTCATCGTATGTGTAGCGTCAACTCCAATACGAGGGAGCGTATACATAGGAGACTCTTTTGTAACGATGTCATCGTCCATACTAAACCCAGCACGAAACTGCGCCTGCTGCACAAAAGGAACGAGCATTTCTGTGTACACGCCCTTTGGGTATGCGAAGAAAGAAACAGAAGCACCCACACTCATCTCGAGTTCTTGCTTCGCGTCTATAATTTCTCGACGAGCCTCTTCTTTCGGAAGAGAAGAAAAATCCGCATGCGTTGCGCTATGGCAACCAATATCCCACCCAGCACCGTGCAGTTCTCGTACTTGCTCATGTGTCATAAGCTTTTCATTACTCATCAGTTGTGTGCGATTGGCTTGGTCCGGAGAAGATAGCACAAACACCGTAGGCGCCGCGCCTATACGATGAGGTAAGTCGCGAAGCGCAAGCATACTTTCATACCCATCATCAAATGTAATAGCCACAACAGGTTTTTCATATGACTTTTTACCCGCAAGAACATCACACATATCAGCAAGACTAATAATAGCGAAATGCTTTTTGAGATAGTCTATCTGCTCATAGATAGTATCTGCACTCATACTAAACCTGTTCCCCACATTACCTGCACTGTGGTAACACAATACAAATGCATCAGGAGTACTGCGGTTCATCATACGATCAACCATTCCTAACATGGCATAGATTACTCTACGCAATGGAAGAATATATGGAGAAAGAAGAAGAGACGTATTCTTCATAGAGATACAGCGACTTTAGAGCTCTTTGCGATACTCCATAGCACAAGGTCCGGTTGTGGTGAGAGTCGACGGAGTACTGCAATACCGATTGTAGATGCGATATATGCAACAAAATAAATTGGGTTTTTATACGCGAATCGAACCAACAAAGACGCCGTAAGCGTAAATGGAAGAGACGCCTCTTCGCGAACAACACGTGCACCAAATACAGATTCTAATTGCTTCATTCCCGTTGCATATCGAATACTCTGGCGAGCATGGTCAGCAAGCGTACTTGGCAGGCGATACAAAATAGACGCGGAGTGCACTGCGACAAATTCAAGCCTTTGCTGCATACAAAATAGATATGAATATGCATCATCGCATGCACCAAACGGGAACCGAATAGTTGCATACAGTCGTTTTGAAAATGCGCGTGCCGGGCCATAGCAGGTAAACATATTGTTTCCTCTTTTAAATTCAGAGAATGTGGACTTCTTCCAATACATACTTACAGCAAGCACACGCTCAAAGAATGTATTTGGGAAAAGCTCCTGTATGCGAGCCGCGGTAAGATCTGCTTTTCCTGCTGCAATTGGAGCAACCATGTCCGCAAATACTCGAGAACCATCAAGCGCAATATCCGCATTGAGCAAAATCGCAATATCAGAATCTACATGCGTAAATAAATAGGTAAGCGCAGCCGCAAGCCCTTTACGCTGACTTCGAGAAACAATCGTCAAGCGACTATCAGCAATCTGCTGTGCTCGAGCGACTGTTTGATCAGTACTTCCATCGGAATACACGAGCACCTTCTCTAACACGAAACCAGATTGCTCTTGAGAAAATACTTGAGAGAGCAACGCAGGCAGCCCCTGCTCTTCATTATGTGCAGGAATAAGAACCGAAACGGTTGGAAGCGTTGTCTTACCCTTTTCCATAGATAATCGTCAAAAATCTCTTGCTTGCTGCCGAAGTATCAAACTGCAACGACCACTGCCGCGCGCTTTCAGACATGTGCGTACGAAGCGAAGTATTTTCTAGTACTTCAACCAGCTTTGCTGCAAATGCAGCATCGTCACCATACGGAACCAAACAACCCGTGTTGTTATCCTGCACAGAATCTCGTAGCCCCGGAACATCGGATGCAACCACCGGAGTACCACATGCATTTGCTTCTATTGTAGTAATACCCCAACCCTCTTTTAATGAAGGGTTCACAACAACCCATGCACGCTGGAGCAAATCAACCTTTTGTTCATTTGTAACCTTTCCAAGAAACACAACTGCACGCTGAATACGAAGTGAATACATAAGCGCCTTTAAAGGTTCAAGCTCTTCTCCTTCACCAGCAATCATCAACCGCGCAGTAGGCACTTCTTCTAACACACGAGCAAACGCACGAAGTAATACATCCAGCGACTTATATTTCTTCAGCCGACCAAGGTATACCACCAGCGGAGTTTCTTCTTTTTCTCCAATTGCAAGATGCTCTACATCGACCCCAGGATGCACAACTTCAATTCCAGATGCACCCATACCAAGCCGTTCTATATCTTTTTTGCTCGAATCGGAAACGGTAATAACTTTAATCTTGCGATACACATACGGCATCAGCGTTTGCTCCATAAATGTTGCAATACGTGCCAATGGCCCAATAAGACTATGCGCAAATACTTCCTGATGGACATGGTGCACAAGAAGGAAAATTGGCTTGCGAACATACAGTGGAGTAAAGAATGGAACTCCATTATGACAATCCACAATCACGTCGTACTTCATACGAAAACGAATAACGTAATACAAAAATGCCCACAGATACACAAGGTAAAAACCGCCTCGTCGAATAACCTGTACGCCATTCACATATTCCATACGAGGAGACTGCCCATCGTTTCCACAAAAGAGCGTTACCGCATGCCCCTGAACGGCCCACTGTTTCGCCATATCCTGAATATATTTTTCTGCACCGCCGCCATGCACATGTCGCAAATCGCGCCAGTTAAAAATAAGAATGCGCATTTTTTCCGGAAGTCGCTTGCGCAGACGCGTACGAAACACGATCAAATCTTTTAAGTCCGAATATAATCTTTGAATATTCTCAATGGCCGCTCGAGTTGTAAGCTGCAAAGAGAAAATAACAACAAAGCTTGCAATACCAGCTGCAATCATCCCCTCTACAATTTCGTGCACACTTCCGTGAAATACTTGGAGTGCGAGAACAACAAACAACGCCTGCAAGAGCGATGCAACGGCAAGGAAGTATCGCTTTCTTGCAACATGATAAAGTACGACGGTATTAGAGAGAGTAAAGAGCGCCATCGCAATTGCATATCCGGTAAGGTACGGCAATACGTATGCGGCACGCTCACCAAGTAAGATAGTTGCCGTAAATGGGCCAAGTGGACCAAGAAGAATAAGGCCAACTCCAACCAATGCACTTGTGCCCAAGAACGTTGCAAGAAACACCTTAATAGAATTTGTTTTCAATGCTTCGCTTCTGCTGGTAAACGTCACAATGAGCGCAGAAGGAAGAGACCCTAAGAAGAAAATAATCTTCCCAAATAGTGCCAATAGCGCGTATTCACCCGCAACAGATGCTTCCAAATAATGTTTTGCAAGCACAATGTCGATACTCGTAAAAATAGTTGCCGACACCCCTGCAAGAAGTGATGCCGCAAAGAATGGAAGAGGAAACTTCGGAAGCGTTGCCTGGGAACTTTCTTCACCCTTCGGCAACACCCACGCAGCAAGAAGGGCTGCTATGGCAGATACTGCAACAGAAATAGGCACAACAAGGTACAGCAAATCTTCCCGTCCCATTTGCGCAAACACCACCGCCGCAACAAATTTGCTTACGGCCTCTACAACATAGAGCGCACCTACAATTCCAAACCACGTCTTTCCTTCGAAGTACCCGATGTTGGTATACAACACAATACCAAGTACAAAAATAGGAACCGCGGAGAGAACGATGCCCTGCTGCGTAATATGGAAAAACTCATTCAAAAACGGTGTAGCAACAAGCCACGCAACTGCAGCAATAAGAATAATTCCAAATGCACGCACACCAACCTGCCACCTGAACGCGTGAGCGCGAGTATCTTCGTTGCGAGCAGCCAAGAAAGCTACTGCATGGTTAATTGCAGCAGCATATGCTCCAAAGAATAGAAGGGCGATATTCCAAAATGTGCTCACCAGCGCAACAACGCTCACCTGTGCCAAGTTTGCAGTGCGCCCTAAGTATGCATTAAACAAAAAGTTCACAACGTTTGCAGCCATCATTCCCGCAAGCAATAAACCGCTTCCAACAAATATATTGCTCCATACTTTCCCCGAAGTACGCTTCACCGCTTGCATAGAATTTGCAATCGTATGTTTTACGCCCTTCTTTGCGTATAAGTGCAACCCATGGTTTGTTTTTTCCCAATAGTGAGGCTTCGTCAAAAGCTGCCAAAATGCGATAAGTGCCGCAAAGCTAATGCACACCCAATACAACGGCACCAAGAAAACATATTTTATTAGACTCCACTTCTCGCGCTTTGCGCACCCGATCATGTAGTAGTAAATGTATAAAAAGTTTCCGAAGATTAATGAAAATGCAGCAAGGTAAAATACAAACGGAGGGTAGAGCTGTTCAATCACAGGACCAAGCGTTGATCGAAACGTGAAGTACACAATTGTTGCAATCCAAAGCAATGGGTTAATAAGCATGAACGCGAGCTTTCCGCCTACCACAAGCTGGAAAATAAACGCCTGCATCCCGAGCTTCTTCCATAACAAAATTGGATTTCGCATATGCACCAAGTAGGTCTGCATATACCCCTTAATCCAACGAGATCGCTGACGAACCCAATTCCACAACTGACTGTTTGCCTCTTCCAGCGTTACCGAATCAATAATTGCAGTTTTGTACCCCGCTTTAAATAGTCGCGCGCCCAAGTCACAATCCTCTGTAACGTTAAACGGATCCCAACCGTGAAGTTGCTGTAAATCTTTCGCACGGAAATGGTTACTCGTGCCCCCAAGTGGAATAATCGCCGCCATAGACTGCAAGCCAGTAAGCATAACGTCGAACCACAATGAGTACTCTGCGCTAAAGAGGCGAGTTAGAAGGTTCTGCTCTGAATTGTAATAATTCAACTTTGCCTGCAAACAGAATACATCGCTTGGCACCTTCTTAAAGGCAAGATACGCCTTTTTAAGCTGCCATGGGTCCGGCTTATCTTCCGCATCATAAATAACAACATATTCCCCCTGCGCAATATTAAGCCCGTAGTTACATGCCTTTGGTTTTGTGCGAGGTTGAGAATCAGGAACAACTACAATACGAACAAACTTCGGAAGATCCAAGTTTTCGATTGCAATAATAGTTTCTTCGTCTGTTTCTTCGAGTAAAAAGAGTACTTCCAACTTATCCTGCGGCCATTCTAACTTCTCAAGAGATTTTAAAAACAACGGCACTACTGCGGCCTCTTTATACAGCGGACACAAAATAGAATACACAGGAAGCTTTTCGTCATCTATTTGTGCAAGCTCTGCTTCTGAAACAGTAACCTCTGTTGGGCGGCGCAAGCTGCGAAGAACAAGTCCAAGGTGAAATACCGTATCTACGAAATAAATAATACTAATGCATGCAATTGCTACAATCAGCGTTGGCACAGGGGAAATCAAAAGGCCCCCAAAAAACGTTATCACCAACCCAATACCAAGCGCTTTCTGCCACGCATGAAATGTTACGAGCGCAGAATGATGAGTTGGGAGCGTAGTATGTGTAATAAATGTTTTTCGCTTATGCGAAACTCCAGCACCAATCATGCTTGTGCTTTCATGAGGATCAATTCGATACACTTGCCGTGGAGCCATTCGTACAAGTAATGCGCTGCGAATAATTTGGTACGCAGCAGAAAATACTCGAACCTTCGACTGCCCGCTTGTTCGCTCTTCAAACATAATAGGAACAGAACCGATAGTATGACCTAGCTCAAGCGCAGTGTGTAGAAGGGGAATATCAAATGACCATGGCCGAATTGTTGAATGATCGAGATGATCAATAATATATCGTCGAAATACTTTTAATCCTGATTGAAAGTCGTACGACGCTCCGAAGAGAGCCCTGCCAAACAAAAATGTATTGAGTCGAGACAAGAACCTACGGAATAACCCGCCTTCATGAGAAATTCGCTCCGCAATAACAACTCCGTGCAATTGAGTCTCTTCCAACATGGCAGGAATTGCTTCAGGCGGATACTGCAAATCACCATCGATCATTGCAATGTATTCAGCATCAGCAAACGCTGCACCTTCAAGAAGAGAGTACGCCTTTCCAACTCTGCCTTTCTTTGTATGCAACACGATAGGGTAGGTATCTTGGAGCGCAGCAATTTTATCTTCAGTTCCGTCTGTAGACGGGTCCACGACAAAAATTAGTCGGTAATCAATGGATGCATGCGAAAGCGCCGTGTCGACACGACGACACAACGGTTCAATATTATGAGCCTCATTCTTGACAGGAATGATAATATCTATTCTTCTATTTACCATACACTACCTCTGATTTCGCCAAATTATCTCTTAAAACCTCTGCTGCTCCCCTCTGCCTAGGAACACTGTATCGTAAACCATAGTTGACTTTTCCACAAGTCCCCCCTAGGATTCGGGTAAAGGGGTCTGGTATAATCGAACGTTTATCTCACATAAGTCTAATTTTTCGCTCTATGTTCAAAAAAATCGCAGGTTCCAAGAAAGGTGGTTTTCCACAGATCGCTGGGGGAATCTTCGCCATTGTGGCGCTGTTTATTGCAATGCCATTTTCGGCACATGCAGCACTCCCTGACGATGACATTATTTCTATAACTCCACAGCAGTTTACTTGTGGAGACCAAACCGTTGCATTTAGCGGAACGGTTACCTACGTATCCAACCTTCCTCATCGAATTATCGTAAGGCTTGATGGAACAGAAATTGATCATTTTGATAATAGACCAGTCAATTGGACGACTGTTGCAGTACCCGTATCAGTAGGGTCACACACTCTTTCTGTAGAAATTTGGGACACAGATGCGAACTTTAACCTCCTGACCCTCGACGACTCACAAACATGGGATTTCACCATTGACGCTTGCTCAACACCAACTCCAACACCAACTCCTACTCCAGCAGTTGGCGGTGGCGATGATGGCGATGGTCCTGGCGACCAAGGCCCAGGTGGAGACTGCTGCGCACACGATGATGACGTAACTCCTACTCCAAAACCAGGAAAAGTATTAGGAGCAACAACAAAGAAACCAACTCCAACACCTACACCAGCCCCAGCAGTACTTGGCATGCGAGCACCTGCAACCGGGTCTACTGTTCCTGCAATTGCGCTTGTATCACTTACAACTGGAATCGTTGCATACGTTGGTCGCCGACTAGAAACTCGTAAATAATCCCTGTGACCATAGGGTCAATCTGGAATACTCTCTCATCCCGCACGCAGGATATCCTCGTTGCGGGATGTGTTGCGCTTGGGGTATTTGCCCTTCTTCAAGTGGTGGTTATGTCGCAAGCATGGACATGGTGGTATCGAGATACTCCATTCCCAACAGGGCGCCCGGTACAAGAAGCGCGGGCAGCAACAGGGGAACTCAATGAATCCCTCCGCGCAGAACTTACGGTTCCTTCTGCAAATATCACCGTCCCCCTTGTATGGTCAACGAGTGCAAAGGAAGCCGACTTTCAAAAAGATTTGGAGCGTGGAGCAATTCATTACCCCGGAACACCACTCCCCGGACAAACAGGAAATGCATTTATTGCGGCACACTCAAGCGATGCATACTGGAAACCAGGAGACTATAAACATGCGTTTGCATCACTGGGGAAACTTACTATTGGCAATGAAGACATTGTTGTGACGTATTACAAAAATGAAGAAGTAGTAAAAAAAGTTTCATTCCGCGTTACGGAAAAAGCAGTAGTATCTGCAGACGACCAGCGAATGTTTACTCAGACCGACAAGACAGAAATGACACTCGTTACCTGTTGGCCACTTGGTACCAACTGGCGACGACTGATGGTAAAAACAGAAATGATTAAATAAAAAATCTCCGCAACAAGTATAAAATACTTGTCACGGAGAAAAACTGACGACTGCAAAGAACTAGCGCTTTTCGTATGGGTACACATCCCCATCTTCGAACTTTACCCAAGAAGGCGTTTTGTGCACTATCCCCGTTTTTGAGTGGGGAATCTCGTCGGTAAATTCAACGTGATACAACACATTATTAGGGCCTTCCATGTGCAAGTAATGCTTCACGCGCACACTCTCAGCGCTCTGCACATAGCAGCAACGCTTGGCAAGCTCAATCATAGCCGGATAATGCATCTCGGCCTGCTGATCGGTGAGAGGGGATTCGAATTCCACTTGATAGTACGCGGAGAGCCCGTGGTGATTCATCCAATTCCTGCCGGCATCCCGCTTGTCCCATTGTATGGACAACATCTGGGGGCGCGGGACGATACCGGAGGAAGAACCGCTTTCCCCATACGAGGAGCTCTGTTCACAGCCAGAGCCCACAACAGCCATAACGCCAGCAAGAAGTACCATACTCCAAATACGCATTGCCTCATCTCCATCTAGCCCATTAGGGCATCTAAATTGATTAGAGTTCAATCTCAATTACCGTTTTATAATTATACTCCTATTATAGTATTTTGTCAATGCATACAGAGCACTTGACCCTATACAAAGCCAAAAAATGACTCCTATAGCCCAGGAATGGAAAACGCAGTACTCTAGAGGAGTATGAAGAGCCTATTTACCATGGAAGCGCCATTTGCCCCTGCCGGCGATCAGCCAAAAGCGATTGCCGCG
>JBPOIM010000004.1:0-4624 GCA_052034485.1 Candidatus Anderseniibacteriota bacterium
TTCCGAGCCGCAGCTGCTTGTTTTGTGAGTGCATTAAAAAGCGTGGATTTCCCCACGTTCGGCAAGCCAACGATACCAATCTTCAGTGACATACAAGGACTATACGGAAATACCTCAATATAGTCAAAATTACGTATCACCCAAATTCTCCGCGGACGTAGTCGTGGGTGAGTTTATGCAAATATTGCCGAAGCAACACTGGACTATGTTGCCGCTCGCCAGTTGCATCAGTAAGCAGAAGTTTTGCGCTCTAGGGGGTGTGTTATTATTAATTTTATGAAGAGAGTCTCCCCCCTCCTGTTGCTGGTAGTAGTCCTATTGGGTATTGGAAGTGTTGTTTCGTCCGCGCGCGCTGCGCTTCCTGCGGGATTTTTAGCTGACCCTGCGTACTATCCTTCTTCGCTCAATCCAAACTTTCTGCCGAACGGCACACTGGTAAAAACAGCAAAAAATCCGACAATATACTATCTAAAAGATGGGACTCGAAGTATGGTGATCCCTCGTATTATTGAGCTATGGCTAAAAGAGGCTCATTACTTTAAGTCGGATGTAATTGTGACTATTTCTGATACTGATATGGCTCGATACACTGTCACAAAATCAGTAAACCCGCTGTATATTGGCAAGATTCTGCAAGCTCCTGATGGCAAGCAGTACTACATTGACGACAAACTTCGAAGGCGCCCCATTTCTCAAGCTGTTCGTAGTGCATTAAAGTATCCTGGTCGCAACTTGTACCCAGTGTCGGCGGTTCATATTAGTGAATTTCCGCTAGGATCTGCTATTACGAGAACAGATGTGCACCCAGGAGGGACGGTTATGTATTATGGTCCGTATCATGGTGGTACGATTTGGCGGATTGAAGAAAATTCTAAAGGGCAACTGACCAAGCGGTTGTATCTGCAGGACTATTTATATGAAACGGAAGGGTATCCGTGGTCTGGGCAGATTGTTCCAGTGAGCGCAGGAGAGCTCGCAAGGTATCCACGAGGCGCTCATATTGAGCGATACTCCGATGGATGGGTTGTTGGACTAGGGACGCGCATCTATGTTGTTGAAGGGGGAGCTCTTCGTCGTATCGCAAATCCAAGCATTTTTAGTGCAATGGGGTATAACCCCAAATATGTTCTAAAAGTATTTCCAGAATTTTTGAAAAAGTATCCAGTCGGAACTCCAATAGCGGCATTCAAAAACATCAAAGATACTAGCGCTCCGGCTACGGTATCTAAAACAGCGACTGTTTCTTCTGGGGCTTTGTCTGCTCATCCTGAATTGCGCCCTGCTGTCGCAGCATTGCTTGGGCAAATTAACCAACTCTTTTTGCCAATATATGACCGGGACCCTACCGCCGCAGAAAATGTTTTTTGGATGGACTACGTATATAAGGGCGAGGTTAGTACAAAAGATGCGCTTGTTGCAGCAATGCAAAAAGCAAAATCAACAGGCAAGCGCCCAGCAATTACATCCCGTACGGCTCCAATTAGTATTGCTGCACTTAAAAGTAAATGGTTTCCGTTTTTGTTCTACTTTGTGTGGCATCAGGAGCCAAGCGATGCTGCAAAGGCGTATTGGTATACAAGAATTGACCGTGGCGATTGGGCGACAATAGAAGGCCTGGGCGGAACAATACGATATATCCAACAAACAACTGGAAAAACGTATAAGTAGGCAGTACGATTAGTCCTTGTATATGAAAACATCATTTCTTCGCGCGTTGCGGGCTAATCCTTTGCCCGTTATTTTATTTACTATTTTTATCGATCTTCTTGGGGTCGGTATTTTGGTTCCTGTTATTCCTCAGCTACTTGCCAATCCTATGTCTCCCGAGTTTCTCTTGCCGCACGGATACACGCTTTCGCAGGGGTATGTATTGCTTGGATTTCTCACGGCCATTTTCCCTATAGCACAGTTTCTTGCAACTCCTATCCTGGGGCAACTTTCTGACAGTTATGGTCGTCGTAAGCTTCTCGCTATTTCTATTATAGGAACAAGCTTGTCGTACATTGTGTTTGCCTTGGGAATTATTACAAAAAATCTCCCAATGTTATTTATCTCGCGTGCATTTGACGGTATAACTGGTGGAAATATTGCAGTTGCTCAGGCGGCAGTTGCTGATATTACCAAGCCGGAGCATCGTGCGAAAAACTTTGGATTAATGGGAGCAGCATTTGGCCTTGGATTTATTATTGGGCCATACATTGGAGGGAAGTTGTCTGATTCATCTCTTGTATCTTGGTTTTCGGCATCCACTCCGTTTTGGTTTGCGGCGGCATTGAGCTTTTTAAATTTTATTTCCATTTACTTCTTCTTTCCGGAGACAAGGAAGCATCTTTCAGTTTCTCGTAGTATCAACTGGCATCAAGCGTTTATTAATATCTGGCGTGCGCTGCAGATTAAAGATCTTCGGCCTATTTTTGCTACATTATTTTTGTTCAATGGTGGGTTTACGTTCTATACAACATTTTTTGCAGTCTTCTTGATTAGTAAGTTTTCGTTTACGCAGGGTGCAATTGGAGACTACTTTGCATACATTGGGCTGTGGGTAGCGTTGGTTCAGGCATTTGGTACTCGCTTTGTTGCAAAGAGGTTTTCTGAAGCAACGGTGTTGCGATTTTCGATTATTGGGGCAAGCCTTATGGTTGCATTGAATGCGCTTGTAACGCAGTGGTGGGAAGTCTATCTTGTTACTCCGTTTTTTGCGCTTTTTATTGGGCTTACGATGGCAAATTCAACTGCACTTATTAGTAAGTCAGCAAGCCCAGAAATTCAGGGGGAAGTGTTAGGGATCAATGCGAGCGTGCAAGCGCTTGCGCAGTCTATCCCACCTATTATTGCAGGGTACTTAGCCGGTTCGCTGGCGGCATCTGCGCCAATATGGGTTTCTTGTGTCGTTGTGGCATCTTCTGGAATGTTGTTTCTTGTATGGTATAAGCCACGGCAGAAGTGATATACTTATAGACATGAATCAATCATCTATTGTAATAGCAATTGGTATCGCAGGGTGTTTTTATGTAGCGGGGCAGTATGTTGCCAGTGATCCGGTCCGTATGGCCGATCGGCAAATTACCGTTCAGGCAACGGGTACGTCAAAAAATGTTCCAAATACTGGGCATATTACGTTGGGCGTACAGGTAGAGCCTCGGCAAACTTCTCAAGAAGCAACCGATATGCTCGCACGACAAGGCAATGCCGTTATAGCTGCAATAAAAGGATTGGGAATTGTAGATGCCGACATAAAAACTCAAAACGTTTCTGTTCAGCCTTCATACAACTATGATAATGGAAAGCAAACGCTTCGCGGATACCAGGCATCGCAGCAGCTTCTGGTCACGATTCGAAAAACAGATCAGGCAGGAGACGTTATTGCAAAAGCGACAGAGGCAGGCGCAAATCAAATTGGCGGAGTGTCGTTTGAAGATGAAGATATGTCCGTAGCGCAAGCAGCAGCAGAAAAAGATGCAATTGAAAAAGCAACGAGCAAAGCAAAAGACATTGCAGCTAATTTGCATGTAAAGCTTGGAAAAGTGAAAAACTATTCTGTGTCACAGGGATCATCTGGCCCTATTCCGTACGCACTAGAATCAAAAATGGCAATGGGTGGCGATACCGTAACGCCTCCTCAGATTCCAGTCGGTACTCAAGAGTCTACCGCAACGGTCACGATTACATACGAGATACGATAAATATTTTAGGAAGCTCTTTGGTATGCAAAAAAAGAAATTACACGCTAACGCTGCACTATTCGTAGTTCTTGGTGTAATTGCTCTTATATCCGTAGGGCTAGTATTAGCTATGTTCTCTAGCTCTGCTCCGCTTAGCGATAGTCTTCTTGCAAAAGTATATCAACAGGCAAGACTGACCAGTACTGCAAGGCAGACAGGTGAAAGCTTCAAGGTAAGAATTAGTGATGACTACACTACTGTTGCAACGCTCGGGAATACGATGAATATTCGTGGCGTAGGGTTTACGAAGACGGGTAATGATATTCATATTGGGGATAAGCAGGTTAGTAATGTGGACTCAAAAGAAGATGGAACGGTGCTTACTTTTAAGATTCCCGGCGGGAAAGATCTTGCAACGGGTACGTACCAAATGTACATAAAGAATTCTCGAGGAACGAGTAACTCAACAGAGATTCGTATTGTAGATGCAGATGCTCCCACAATTAGCGATGATTATCCACCTGTAGCAGAGCTTGGCGGAACAATGCGAATTGTCGGAACAGGATTTACTCCTACAAATAACGATGTGCATATTGGGAATAGGCAGGTTAGTGATGTAAAATCCACCGACAATGGAACAGTGCTAAGCGTAAAGCTTCCTGCGGGGAAGGGCCTGCCAACTGGCGATTATCAAATGTATATTAAGAATCCGAAGGGCTTAAGCAATTCAACTGCAATACGTATTGTGAACCCTGGTGCTCCAATGCTTACCTCTATTAGCCCAACAGCCGGGCCGGCAGGAACAGTAATAACGATTACCGGAACACAGTTTGCTCCAGCTGCTAATAAGGTTCACTTTGGAACAGCAACCAAAAATAGCGTAAACGCAACGCAATTAGGCAAGCAGATGAAGTATCGAGTTACCCCGCTTAACCAAACTGGAAAATATAAAATATCCGTAG
>JBPOIM010000014.1:0-24839 GCA_052034485.1 Candidatus Anderseniibacteriota bacterium
AATCCACGTTCAGCTGAAGACAAAGAGCAAAATGTTTTGCTCGTGTAAAAACGTGCTTGGCGACGCTGCACCAAATACTTCTATTTGCCCAATTTGTATGGGGTACCCAGGCACGCTCCCAGTTCCAAACAACCAAGCGATTATATGGACGCAAGTTGCAGGCGCTGCGCTCGGATGCGAGCTTGGCAAAGAAGCAAAGTTTGATCGCAAAAGTTATTTCTACCCAGACCTTCCAAAGGGCTACCAAATTAGCCAATACGACCAACCATTTTGTTTGAAGGGAACATTTCCACTTATTGTAAACGGTGAGCGTCGAGAAATTGGAATTACGAGAATCCACTTAGAGGAAGACGCTGCAAAAAATATTCACCCTTCGGCAGGCTCAGGGCAGGCGCATACGCTCGTCGACTTTAACCGCGCAGGCACGCCGCTGATGGAAATTGTAACGGAGCCAGATATTGCATCACCGGAAGAGGCAAGAATCTTTTTGCAAGAATTGCAGCGCGTGATGCGAACGCTGGGAATATCTGATGCTGATATGGAAAAGGGGCATATGCGATGCGATGCAAATATATCGCTTCGTGTTGAAGGGGACACAACACTTCACCCAAAAACAGAGGTAAAAAACGTAAACTCATTTAAATTTGTTGAGAAGGCGCTTCAGTATGAAATTGAACGGCAGAAAAAGATGTGGGAAAAGGGAGAGACCCCAACAAACGCAACGCGCGGGTACAACAGTAAGACGGGCAAAACAGAAGCCCAGCGCAGCAAAGAAGCAGCTGCAGATTATCGATATTTCCCTGAACCAGATATTCCACCATTTACGTTTTCTGAAGAAGAGCTTCAAGCGCGCATAAAAGCATTGCCGGAATTGCCATGGGAAGCTCGGGAGCGGTTTGTGAAAGAGTTTGGAGTATCAGAGCAGCAAGCAGCATTGTTTGTAGCGCATAAGCACTTGGCGAACTTCTTTGAAGAAACCGCATCTGAAATTGCGCAGATGGATAGCGAGCGTGTAGACGTAGCGCCAGCGGAAGAGGGGAAGTTACTCCAGTTAGCGGCAAATATTATTTTGAAAGAATTGCGAGCAATTCTCGAGAAAGATTCCGAGGATGTTCGCATATCTCCAGAAAATCTCACAGAGCTTACTGTGCTTATTCTTAATAAGAAAATCGGAAGTAATGCAGTTATGCCAATGCTTGATGAAATGCAGCGCACCGGTGGCGACCCTGATGCAATTATGAAAAATCTTGGATTAGAGCAAGTAAGTTCTGCTGATGCATTGGGAAGTATTATTGATGAGGTTATTGCTGAAAACCCAGACGTAGTTGAAAAGATTAAAGCAGGCAAAGAAGCGGGCTACCAGTTCCTTATGGGGCAGGTTATGGCAAAAACAAAAGGCACCGCAAACCCTGGAGTTGTTATTGGGCTATTGAAAGAAAAAATTGGGTAATTTGCTATACGCAAATCCAGCCGATGTCCTGTTTGCGCTTCCACCAGGACATTTGCCGATGGGCGTAGCGCATATTTGATTGCGCCATTTTTTCGGTCGAATCTTCTACGTAGTTTACGGTTTTGAGAAGGGGGGAGTCTGGGTATTGTTCTGCAAGGCGAGCACGTTCTTCCATAAGCCCTTCGTTCATCATGGCCTGCGCGCGAGATGCTACGCGGGCCTCTAGCGCATCCCATGAATCAAACAATCCAATTTTATGGAAGGTGTATTCGGAAGAAGTTTTTACGCGAAGAGAAGAAAATGGTTTTCCTGTTGCGTGCATTACTTCCAGCGCCCGTATCATACGGCGAGTATTGTGTGGTTCTATAAACTCTTGTGCATGCGGATCCTGTGCAAGAACGCGCGCATACAGCGTACTTGCGGGAAGGGCGGAAAGCTCTGTTCGAAGAGCTTCGTTCGGTTCAATTTCGGGCAGCTCGTAGCCATCTGTAAGCGCGTCTATATACAGCATAGTGCCGCCGACAATAATAACGGGCTGCGTAAGGTGTGACAGCACCGTTTTTGCATCCTGGAGCCAATGGGAGAGCGTATAATGGGTGTTTATGGAGGCAATGTTGAGAAGATAGTGTGGTACGCCTTCGATAGTATCTGGGGTGAATATATCGTGTGGGGAGGTAGTCCAGGCCTCCTTTGGCTTTGCTGTTCCAATATTCATGCCAGCGTAGATTTGCCGAGAGTCTGCCGAAATAATTGCAGCATTCATAGTGCGAGCAAGCGCAATGGCGTATGCCGTTTTGCCTGATGCGGTGGGGCCAAGAATAACTGGGATCGACTGTTTCATCATTCCCGATTCTAGCGATATACTTGGTGTATGTCCAAACTGTTTTTGATTGCCATTATTGTGCTCGCTGCGATTGCGGTAGTAACTGGAGTGGTTGAGGTGCGGCTCAATACTGAAAAATTGGGAGATATTCCCGCTACAATACAAAAGGTAATTGGAGGGAAAGACCTTCTTGCCCAAGGGGAATATTATCTAACGGGATGGAAGCGAAAAGCGGAGCTGGCAACAACAAACGGAGACGATAAAAAATTTGAATTGCACGTAAAATATGTAGAAGCGGATACGACAAGTCTCAAGGATGCGCTCGATGCGAATGCGCCAGCTGGAAGCATTATTCTCAAAAGTAAAATGCTTACAGAAAGCATGAACCAAGCAAAGGCAGCAGCAGAAGTAGTTTCTGAAGATACAATCTCGCGCATGCGTGATACGTGGCTTAAAGCGCTTGCGGATGCAAATACGCAGCTAGCTCGGCTTTCTGGGCTGGCTGGGGAGTATGAGAAGTATCAAAAGCAACTTGAAACATTGGCCCCTTCGGTGACTCCGGAGACTGCAAGCCCAAGCCCACAAGAAGGCGCAATTCCGCTGAAGTTTTAAGTTAGCTTCGCAATATCTGCAAGGATTTGGGATGCGTGCTGGTCTGGTTTTACCTTTGGGTATGCTTTGAGGATGTTTCCACGAGGGTCAATAAGGTAACTTATGCGTAAAATACCTTCGTATTTACGACCAAACATTTGCTTTGTTCAATTTTCTTCATACGCGTGGAGGATTTTTTTATCTGGATCAGAAAGAAGCGGAAAAGGAAGCGAGAATTTTTCTGCAAACGATGCATGGCTTTGGGTAGAGTCGGCACTTACTCCAAGTACGATAATCTTGTTATCACGAAAATCTTGCCATGAGTCCCGAATTGCACATGCTTCTTTCGTGCATCCGGGAGTGTTGTCTTTTGGGTAAAAATAGAGCAATACAAACGAACCTTTGTATTGCGATAATGTATGTTTTGTTTCGAATTGATCGAGTGCGGTAAATGCCGGTGCACGCGTGCCTTCTGCAAGCATATATCTTACGCTTCTCCTGGGATGCTCTTAAAGCGAATAGCTTCAACGGCTTCATCGAGAAGCATTGGTTCTTCTGGGAAGAGTTTTGATCGAATGGAAACGGTATGTGCTGCAGCCTCTTGTTTTCCGAGAATTGCGAGCACGGGAACTTTTTGTGAGGATGCCTCGCGAATTTTCTTTCCAATACTTTCTGAGCGACTGTCGATGGTAATACGAATACCTTGTGCGCGAAGTGCGTCTGCTACTTCGTTTGCATACGGAATAATTTCATCGGAAATAGGGAGTATTGCTACCTGAACAGGGGAAAGCCATAGAGGAAGGTTCCCGTTGTAATGCTCAAGAAGTACGGCAATAAAACGCTCAAATGAGCCAAGAATTGCGCGGTGAATCATCACCGGGCGCTGTTTGCTCCCATCTTCTGCGGTGTATTCTAGTTCAAATCGCTCTGGAATATTAAAGTCGAGCTGCGCTGTTGCAAGCTGCCATATGCGTCCAAGGCTGTCTTTTGCAGTAAAGTCTATTTTTGGTCCATAAAATGCAGCTTCACCCTCTGCGCGTTCTGGTGTAGGGAAGTTGTTTGCGGCGAGTGCTTCTTCTAAAATTCGCTCTGCATCGTTCCAAATTTCTTCAGAACCCAAATACTTTTCTGGAGTCTTTGGATCGCGAAGGGAGAGGCGTGCTTGAAGCTCAAAATCAAACCCTGCGTAAAATTGCGCAATGCTTGTAAGAACACGAGAGATTTCTTCTTGAATTTGGTCTGGTCGGCAGAAAATATGCGCGTCATCTTGAGTAATAGAACGTACGCGGTTTAACCCAAGGAGTTCTCCTGCTTGTTCATCTCTATATACCGTTGTCATTTCCGCAAAGCGAAGCGGGAGGTCACGGTAACTTCGAAGGCGGCTTGCGTAAATCTGTGTATGATGCGGACAGTTCATTGGCTTCATTACAAAGCTTGTATCTGCATGCCCGGTTACATGGAATAGGTCGTCTTTGAACTTATCCCAGTGTCCAGATGTATGGTACAGCTCTGGTTTTGTAATATGAGGAATCCATACTTGCTCGTATCCGAGTGGTTCTAAGATAGACCACAGGAATTTCTCCAGCTGTTTACGGATAACGGTGCCTTTTGGGGTAAAGAGGGGGAGCCCGGAGCCTACGTGCTCAGAGAACGTAAATAAATCAAGCTCTTGGCCGAGCCTGCGATGGTCTGGTTGGTTGGAATCTTGTTCTGCCATAATCTTACGTGTGTACCACGCTAGTATAGCATAGCGCAAGCTGTTATTTCGCTTCTTCTATATGAATATCTATTTGGCTGCTTCTGGACGGAACGCTGGTAACCCAAAATGGTCGAAAGGAAACGTCGACGGTGCCGATGTTGGGGGAAGAGGCAAAATGTTCGGCAACTTCTTCTTTTGAAAGTCCGGCAAGGTTGTCTGTGGCAAGTTCGCCACTTCCGATCTTCTTTGCAAATGTTCCGGTGAGCGATGCATTTACTCGAGCTTCTCCTGTGGCCCAGTCGGTTCGTGCAATAGCAAGTGAAAACGAAGAAACATCGTACAATACAAACTCTTCATCGGAACCGGTAGCAGCACGTAGTCCAAGTGTCATGAGGCTTACTAAGTCGTGAGTGTCTACTACAAACCCACGTGCCTTTACGGTTGCATCTGCGGTGTAGTGGAGCGCGTGGCTTCCTTCAGAGGCAGAAACATTTTGAGAGGTTACTTCTATGCTGAGCAAGTCTGGGCGAATAGATGCTCCACCTGCTTTTGCGGTAAGTTTTGCAAGCGCATCTTGTTTAGCTTGGTCGAGTACAGATTGTTTTGCTGTTTCGATTGCCTGGGCGGTAATGGTGCTGTCGGTAGACTGTCCTCCGGAAAATGTACTGGTACTTTCAGCAGGGAGTGTTGCCTGAAGTGGTGCAGAAAATTTTTCAACAACAAACTTTCCAGCAGGAACATCACCACCAGCACCTTTTTCTTTTGCGGTAACTCCAACGGTGAGTGTTCCTTGTGGGGGAACGACAACTGCCGTATCGAGTAAGAATATTCTTCCAGAATCAACATGGCGCATTTGTGTTTTTGGAAGCAGGCGCTGTTCTTCGTCTTGGGCATTGGTAAAGGTAATTGTTCCTTTTGAAAAATCTTCCGTTACAGCACCGCCGGCATTATCGAATGTTTTACTAGAGCGTACTTCTTCTTCGACGATTTTTGCTGGAAGAATAAACCGAACATAATCGGGGGCCTCGTTTTTTGATGAAAGGGTAATCTCTTTTTTGAGCTGCTTGGTTTCAATCTTTGGATGAACGGTAATAGACGCATGAGGAAATAGAGTAATTGCCGCAACTGCAGCCGCTCCGCCAAAGAGGAGCACGAGGAGGAGAATAATACTTCTTCCGGGAATGGAGATACGAACAGATGCCATATATCTTAGGCTGTATACCGTATTGCTTGTTTTCCTACAACCTCTGCGATGGTGGCAAGGATTGATTCATCTTTTGCGATTCTGTATGGCGTGAGAATAGTCACCATTCTGCCGCCTCGAGGAAGAAGGAGTGTTACAGACAGGTCGTTAGCATTGGAATGGAGCGATGACAGCATTCCTTTGAGTTCTTCTAACTTTTCTCGAGTAATGGTGGGGGAGAGTGTAAGGAATAGTCCATTTTTTTGAGCGGTTGCTGATGCTGTTGGCTGTATATTTTTTGCAGCATCTTTCGTAAGCGGCATAACAGTATTTACCAATAGTTTTGTTTCGCCATCTTTGTCGGATAATGTCCCTTCAATAATAACCTTTGCTCCGTCGACCCACATGTCTGATGTTTCTGCCAATGTCTTGGGGAATACGAGCACTTCCATTCCGTGCGATAAGTCTTCTATAAGGACAAACAGCATGGGTTGTCCGCTTTTGGTAATAATCTTTTTAATGCGGGACACAACTCCTGCAATACGCGCCTTTGCTTGGTCTTTGCCTCCGGCAACAGCAGAAATTGGCGGAGCGATTCTCTCAAGAATCGTACGAAATTCTTGGAGTGGGTGTTCTGATACGTACAGTCCGAGAAGTTCCTTTTCCCACGCAAGGCGTTCGTCTTGTGCTGCAGGTGTTGCCTGGGTGAGTGTAATGCGAGGCTCCGCAAGTGGGGCAACATCTGCTCCTCCAAAAAGATTCTGCTGACCTACATCGCTTTTACGATGAAGTGCGCGGTTAAAATCAAGGAGTGCATCGCAATTGGTGATTACTGCGTTTCGTTCTGCGACACAATCAAACGCTCCTGCTTTTGCAAGGCTTTCTACGGACTTTTTGTTAAAGTCTTTTGCATTTATGCGCCGAAATGGATCGAAGATGTCTTTGTAGGGCCCTCGTGCATTGCGCTCTTCGATGATGGCAGCAATTGCGTTGTGTCCAACGTTTTTAATAGCAGAAAGTCCAAACCGAATACCAGTCTGCTGTTCAGCTGTAGTAACAACGGTAAAATCTTCTTCGGATTCGTTAATGTCGGGCGGAAGTACGGGAATGTCGAGCGCCATTGCATCTGCAACTTCAATTGCTTGGCGGTCGGTGTTACCTTCGTCGCTCGTAAGAAGTGCCGCCATAAATTCTGCGGGGTACTTTGCTTTCAGGTATGCCGTTTGGTAGGCGATCATGGCGTAGCATGCAGCATGCGCGCGGTTAAATCCGTACCTCGCAAATGGTTCAATAAAGTCCCACACGTTTTGCGCTGTTGTTTGGTCTACCTTTTGAGTTTCTATTGCGCCGGTGATAAATTTTTGGCGCTGTTCATCGAGCAGTTCTTTAATTTTCTTTCCTACAGCTTTTCGGAGAATGTCGGCTTCTGCGTATGAAAATCCAGAAAACTCTCGCGCAATCTGCAATACCTGGTCTTGGGTAACGATAATTCCGTATGTTTTTTCAAGGATTGGCTTGAGCGTTGGGTGCAAATACGTGATTTTTTTCTTTCCATGCTTTGCTGCAATGAAGTCTGGGATAGAATCCATTGGTCCTGGGCGGTACAGCGCAACCATAGAAATAATATCTTCAAACTCTGTTGGCTTAAGTTCTTTGAGGTAGCGACGCATTCCGGAAGATTCTAACTGGAATACTCCCACTGTTTTTCCTTCTTGCAGGAGTTTGTAGCTTTCGGCGTCGTCTGTAGGAAGTTTTTCAAGGTCGATTGTTTCGCCACGGCGCTTTTGAATGTTCGCCAATGTTTTTTGAATGATTGTAAGGTTCTTGAGTCCAAGGAAGTCCATTTTCAACAGCCCAAGCGATTCCACTGCAGACATGGCGTATTGGGTTACCGTGTCCTTTTCGCCATCGGAAGAGCTGGAAAGTTGGAGTGGGACATAGTCGGTAAGCGGTAAGTCGGTAATTACTACTGCGGCAGCATGGGTAGATGCGTGTCTGCATACGCCCTCAAGTTTTTTTGCAGTGTCGATCAACTTTTTGGCTTGAGGGTCGTTATCGTACATGTCTTTGAGTTCGCCAGCTTGAGAGAGTGCTTGCTCAAAATTTGTAAATGGAGGGATTGCCTTGGAAATAGTATCGCAAAATGTGTAGGGGAATCCGAGTGCGCGCCCGGCATCGCGCACTGCAGCGCGGGCGGCCATAGTACCAAACGTAATAATCTGCGACACGTGTTCTTGGCCATATTTTTCTCGCACGTAATCAATAACTTCTCCGCGCCGATCATCGGCAAAGTCCAAGTCGATATCGGGCATGGATACGCGCTGGGGATTCAAGAATCGTTCAAACAGCAAATCGTATTTTAATGGATCAACGTTTGTAATGTTGGTGAGGTACGAAACGAAACTCCCAGCTGCACTTCCGCGACCTGGTCCAACAAAAATACCTCTGCGCTTTGCTTCGTTTACGAAGTCGGAAACGATGAGGAAGTAAGAAGAAAATCCTGTTTGTGAAATAACGCCAAGTTCGTAGGTGAGTCTCTCGTGCGCGTTGCTCGGAATGTCTTTTCCATATCGTTGCTTGAGCCCATCTTCACACAGCTCTTTCAGGGCTTCGTCGGGAGTCTGGTTTTTTGGAAGAGGGAAGCGTGGCAGTTTATTTTTCCCGAATTCAAATGAAATGTCGCACATGTCGGCAACTTTCTGTGTGTTGTCTACCGCTTCAGGATGGTCTTTCCACGCTTCTTTAACTTCTTGTGGACTCTTCAACGAAAAATCTTCATCAAGCATCGACATGCGATTTTTTTCATCTACTGTTGTGCCGGTTTGTACGCAGATAAGTACATCTTGCGCGTGGTTGTCTTCTGGGTGAATGTAGTGGGAATCTGCGGTTGCAATGAGCCCAACGTTGTACTTCTTTGCCAGATCAATAAGCATGCCGTTGAGCTTGATTTGGTCTGGAATGTTTGGATGGTCTTGCACTTCAAGGTAAAAATGGTCTTTTCCAAATCGTTCAATGTGCCATTCCATCAGGCGGTTTGCATCATCTGGGCGTTTTTCCATCAGTGCCTTTGGAATATCCCCATTTAAGCATCCGGAAAGCACCACAAGCCCCTCGTGATGCTCTTCGAGGAGGTCATAATCAATACGAGGTTTGTAGTAGTAGCCTTTCAGGAACGCTTTCGTGGAAAGCTTCATGAGGTTTTTGTAGCCGGTGTTGCTGACCGCGAGGAGAGAGATGTGTCGAGGATTGCCATCTATTTTCCCGCGTTTTTTGTCGTGTCCATTGGGCGCAAGGTAGCCTTCCATTCCAACAATTGGCTTAATGCCAGCAGCTTGGGCCGCCTGTACGAACTCGATGATTCCATACATTGCCCCGTGGTCGGTAATAGCGAGGGAATTCATCCCCAGCTCCTTTGTCCGATTTACTAAATCATCTATTTTCCCGAGACCGTCAAGGAGGGAGTAGTGAGAGTGGACATGGAGGTGGGTAAAATCATTCATGGCTTCATAGTATACCGCATGTGGTATTATATATGCACGACATGAGTTTGCATCGCACAATAAAGAAGGCAACGTACGCAACTGGGTTCATTATTGTGGTATGCGGCATTGGCTACCTTATTGCGCTTCCATTTTTAGCTCAACGTGCTGCGAACAACCAAAGCGCAACACCAACGCCATCATTTAACGAAATTGCAATTGAAAATGTAGTCGTGCTCCCGCATTTAGACCCTGCAGGTCCGAAAGGGAAAACGGTAGACGTAGTTGCTCGAATAAAAAATAGAAACGTGCGCGCGGGAACTGGTACATACCCAGTGCAGTTTGTTGTAAACGATCCATCTGGAAACCAAATTGCAACCGCAAGCCAAGATGCATATGTACTGCCAGGCGGGTTGCAGTATCTTGTTGCGCTCGATATTCCAATTCCGGCAGATAAGCAATTTGGAGCAGTGCAAATTATCGCTCCTCCAAGCCCTTCGCTCCGTGTGTTGCCCGATTCGGTACAGTTACCCGACTTCAGCGTATTTTTGCGCGAGAGAACGAGGTTTACGCTCGGAAGTCAGCGTCTTGAGCAGCAAACGGGTATAGTAACAAATAATTCCACGTTCGATTGGGAGCGAGTTGAGGTAACGGGCGTAGCCGTTGACGATACAGGAAGGATTATTGGGGTTGGGAAAACGTTTGTGGGGAAGCTCCTTGTAGGGGAGCAGCGTGAATTTACGCTCCAGTGGCCGCTTCCAAATGCCACAACGAGTCGCGTTATTACTGTTGCAAGCACAAACATTTATAGCCCAGAGAACGTCGTACACATCCTTGGCAATCCTGGCGCACTTCGGTAATTCTACTAAGGTATGAAGTTTCGCTTCCTTGTACCATCTATTGATTGGATCTTGGTTGGGGCAATGCTCCTGCTTGCTGGTATTGGTCTTGCGATGTTTGCATCCACGGCCGATACGGGCAGTGGGCTATCTCCATTGTTTTATCGTCAGCTTATATCGCTCGTGATTGGTCTTGGTGGTATGGCGCTCGCCATGAAAATTCCATACAGCTCGTGGAAGACTGCTGCACCGGTACTATTTGGTGTTGGGATTGCTATTCAAGTAGGGTTGTTGGCATTTGGAAAAGTTATTCGCGGTACGGTAAGTCGACTCGATGTATTAGGGTTTCAAATTCAGCCTTCGGAATTTATCAAAGTTATTCTGGTGCTGATGCTGGCGTGGTTACTTGCTCGGCAAAAACATTTGCGGTTTCGGCAGTTATGGGTAACGGGGATACTATTTGCAGTTCCTATTTTTCTTGTGTTGCAGGAGCCCGATGTGGGAATGGCTGCGGTCATGGCTGCGTTGTGGGTGGGTACCCTTATTGTGTTTGGGCTTCCGTGGAAGTATTTGGTATTACTTGCAGTGCTTGGTGCGAGTTTGTTTGGTGTTGCGTGGAAGGCAGTGTTTTTGGATTATCAGAAGGAACGTATTGTTACATTTTTGCATCCAACTGCCGACCCGCTTCGATCGGGGTATAACGTAACGCAGTCGATCATCGCACTTGGTTCTGGGCAGATATTCGGAAGAGGGCTCGGCCATGGTCCGCAGTCGCAGTTAAATTTCTTACCAGAAAATCACACTGACTTTATTCTTGCGAGTGTCGGGGAGGAGCTTGGGTTTGTAGGAATTGTTTTGGTGGTGGTGCTGTACGGAGTGTTGCTGTGGCGGGTGGTGCTTGTGTTCCGCTCAACATCTGATCCGTTTGGGCAGGTGATTGCGTGCGGTACATTTTTCATTTTGATTATTGGGCTTACTGTGAATGCAGGCATGAATATGGGACTGCTTCCCGTAACGGGAATTCCGTTGCCACTGATTAGCTATGGAGGGTCGAATCTCATCACCTCGTGCTTTCTTCTTGGCTTGGTTGAGTCAGTAAAAATCCATAATACGTTTTCTCGCTATGCGCCAGGGGAGCTTTCTTCCTTTACGTAATTCGTTTATCCGAACAAAAAAAGTGTTCTAAAATATGAAAACGAGGATTGACATTCGTCGAAAAAAGGACTATCATAAGAACATACACGTACCCTATGGAATTTGACGAGAATGTACATTTCGTTTCCCGGTGCCCCTTCTGCAGCGCAGAATACGATTTAGATGGCGCCCGGGTTATTGGGGAAGAGGAAAATGCAACAGTAGTATACGTAACCTGCTCAAAATGTGAGAGTTCTATTGTGGCTATGGTAGCCATGACTGGTCTTGGAATTGTCAGTTTGGGCCTAGTGACCGATATGACGGCTGAAGATACCAAACGCTTCTTTGGGGGGCAGGAAGTAACAAGCGACGAGCTTCTTTCTATTTACACATTATTAAAAGAAGACCAAAACGCCATTCGGGCATTGACGAGCAGAACATAATAGATTACGGTTAGTACTCGTATGGCTGATCAACTACAACTTCAGGCAACTTCACGTACCCAATCGGTTGGGGCTATTCGTCGTGCAGGAAGCATTCCGGCTGTGGTATATGGCCACGGAGTTGAGGCTCAAAATGTATCTGTAGACATTCGCGCATTCCAGAAGCTCTTTGCAACTGCAGGATACACCACCATGATTACGCTTTCCGTAGAAGGGGGAGCTGACCACCCAGTATTTATTAAAGACGTACAGTTACACCCACTGAAAAGCACTCCAATCCATGTAGACTTTTATCAGGTTAAAATGGACGAAGCTATTACTGCTGATGTGCCGCTCAAGTTTATTGGTGAATCTCCAGCAATAAAGAACCTCCAGGGTGTGCTTGTTCGAAGTATCGATGAACTGGAAGTAGAAGCTCTTCCAAAAGATATTCCTCACGATATCGAAGTAGATATTTCTGTTCTCGACGATTTCGAAAAAGCAATTCATGTAAAAGACATCACGCTTCCAGCTGGAGTTACAACAAATCGTGACCTTGAAGACGTTGTTGCGCTTGTACAGCCTCCTCGAAGCGAACAGGAAATGGAAGCGCTCTCTGAAGAAGTGAAGGAAGACGTTGAGCAGGTTGAAGGCGTGAAGAAAGAAGAGCCTGCAGAAGGCGAAGAAGGAGCCGCAGCAGAGCCAGAAGAAAAGAAGGAGTAACAACTCCTTCTTTTTTATTGCTTCATATTATACGTAACAATTTCTCCGCCAATGGTTTCAACCAGTGCGGGAATGTTTGATGCTTTAATTTGCTGAACGAATGTAAGTCCATCTGCTCCACCATCGAGCGCGGTACGCGGTTCAAATAAAAGGCCAGCTGTATGTACGGAATCTGCCGCGTGTTCGAGTTCTTGGGTTGGTACATATGGTGGGTTGCTGACAATAAGGTCTATGTGCTTGTCGGCATATGGCGCGAGCATGTCACCTTCAAGAAAAGTAATTCGATTATCTACGCCGTGGCGGATTGCATTTTGCTTTGCAATGGCAAGCGCAGCGGGGGATATATCTGATGCAATAATACGAACAGTTTCAGGCCGCTCCAGTGCAATGGTGCTAGCAATACACCCGCTTCCGGTGCCAATATCGGCAATGGTTATAGGCTGTTTGTTTTTTGTAAGATGGTCAATTGCAGCCAGCGCCTGGGTCACAAGTTCTTCTGTGTCTGGGCGGGGAATAAGTACGTCGGGGGTAACGGTAAACGTTCTTCCATAAAAATCTGCTTCGCCGAGGATATAGGCAAGCGGCATACCCGTTGCGCGGGATTCTTGCATTGTTTCTATGGCCGCTTGAGCATCATCGGAAAGTTCATCGTGTGCGTGTGAAATAAGATATGTTGGGTTTGATTGCTTAAGCGCATGCAGCACAATTTGCTGCGCGTCTATATGCGGTGCATCGGAGTGCCCAGTAAGCGCCTGTGTAATACGGCGCAGCGTTTCTTCTATAGTCATACCCTCGCTGCTGCTTGTGCGAGCCGTGCTTGTCTGTCCGCCTCTTGGAGATCCTTAAAAATCTGGTCAAATCCACCTTCCATAACAGCGGCAATGTTACTCCATGACGTTTTAATTCTATGGTCGGTAATACGGTCTTGAGGGAAGTTGTATGTTCGGATTTTTTCAGAGCGATCGCCGGTTCCAATTTGAGCTTTGCGTGCAGATGCTTCTTTTGCATGCTTTGCTTCTTCTTGAACTGCGAGCAACTTTGCACGAAGCAGGCTCATGGCCTTGTCTTTGTTTTTATGCTGGCTACGCTCTTGCTGGCATGCAACCATAATCCCACTTGGGATATGGGTAATGCGCACGGCAGAGCTTGTTTTATTCACGTGCTGTCCTCCTGCGCCACTTGCGCGGTAGGTGTCGATACGCAAATCTTCCGGCTTTATTTCAACGTCAACTTCTTCTGCGCGGGGGAGTATGGCAACCGTTATGGTAGATGTATGTACGCGGCCCATTTTTTCTGTTTCCGGAATACGCTGTACTCGGTGAACTCCGCTTTCGTATTTTAATTTGCCATACACTTCGTCTCCGGAAATTTCGATTACGCCATCTTCACTGGCAGAAACTCTCCAGCCATGCAGTTCGCTATAGCGGATGTATGCACGAAGAAGTTCTCCGGCAAAGAGGGAAGCTTCTTCGCCTCCGGCTCCGGCACGGATTTCTAGAATAACGTCTCGGCTATTTCGTGGATCCTCCGGAATCAACGCTTCCTCCAGCTGGGCTTCAGTTGTTTTGTATGCAGATTCGAGGTGTGCGTATTCTTCTTCGGCAAGAGATTTCATATCCGGGTCGGAAGAAGATAGCAGTTCTTGGCTTTCTTGGAGCTCTTGCCCTATGCGGTGGTATGTTTCAATCAGCTCAAGAAGCCGCTCCGCATGCCGTAATTGGTGAGCAAGGTCCTTAATCGTTCCTGCTTGCTTCATAATTGCAGGATCGCTCATCCGCTCGGTGAGAGAGGCAATTTCCTTCCGCAGCTCTTCAGTGGATGGCGTGTTCATAGTGACAGCCCCAATGGGCGGGGAATCTATTTAGAAATTCGAATTTCTTCGTTCTTAGGACTGGACTTCTTGGAAGATGAGGATTTCTTTTTTGATGCTTTTTGAGCTTTTTGGAGCTCTTCAGATTCCATCTGGCGCTTTCGGAACTTATCTACTCGACCAGCAACGTCAACCAGCTTCTGCTTGCCCGTGTAGAACGGATGGCACGCAGAACACACTTCCACGGAGAGGGACTCTACCGTAGACCCTGTTTCAAACGAATTGCCGCACGCGCAGGTTACGGTAACTTTTTCGTGATATGTTGGGTGGATATCGGTTTTCATATGTATTCGTACAGGATACTCGATACCCTTGATTTTTGCAAGAAGAGATAGTACTATAGGTCCTATTGTTTATTTTTAATTAACTATTTCACACCCGTAGAACGCCTCTGGTACGCTAATGCTTCGCTCCTCCTTGCATAGAGCAGGGCACACGAAGCAGTCCCAGATAAGGTAATGCGGGGAGGAACAAGGAGCAACTATTTTATGACAACTAAAGCAAAAGAAGTAAAAAACGAGAAAAAGGCGCCAAAAAAGCAGGCAAAAGTAGCATCTGCAATGACGGAAGTTATTCCAGACGTTATGGCAATGCTTGAGGCGGGAGTTCATTTTGGGCACGAAAGAAGTAAGCGGAACCCTAAGATGGAACAATATATTTACATGCACCGCAGCCATGTGGCTATAGTTGATTTAAATTACACTCGAGCAGGCCTCGTACGAGCAGCAGAATTTGCTCATGAAGTAGCCTCTCGCCCTCATGGAGAAATCCTCTTTGTGGGCACGAAGCGTCAGGCACGGGCTATTATCAGAAAGTATGCCGAAGCCGTGAATATGCCATACATCACAAAGCGATGGCTTGGCGGAACACTGACAAACTTTTCTACTATTCAAAAAAGCATCGAAAAACTCAACGAACTGAAGCGCTCAGAAGATGGCAAGCAAACCGTACGACTCACCAAAAAAGAACGTGCCGTACGCCAAAAGGAGATTGAACGTCTCGAAGGAGTGCTGGAAGGTATGAAAGCTCTTCGTTCTCTCCCGGCTGCAATCTTTGTAGTTGGAGCGCACGATGAGAAAATCGCCGTAAAGGAAGCAGTACGTATGAACATCCCCGTTATCGGTATTGCTGATACAAACTCTGATCCATCGCTGCTTACATGCCCAATCCCGGCAAACGATGATGCTATTCGATCAATTGAACTTATAACTAAGACAATTGCCCAGGCAATTGCAAAAGCAAAAGGAATCACCCTATGACTATAACAATGGAGACAATTAAAGAATTACGATCTCGCACAGGAGCTGGCGTTGTAGACGCTAAGAAGGCTCTGGAAGAATCTGCGGGCGACATGGAAAAAGCTATTTTGTGGCTTCGTGAAAAAGGAAAGGCGACTGTTGCTAAGAAGGCAAGCCGAGAAACAAACGAAGGAGTAATCGGATTTTACATTCACAGCAATAAAAAGATTGGTGTAATGGTTTCTCTCGTATGCGAAACAGACTTTGTTGCTCGAAATGAAAAGTTCCAGGAGTTGGCGCAAAACATTGCAATGCATATTGCAGCAAGCGACCCGCTTGTTGTTCGTCCTGAGGATGTGTCCGAAGAAGACGTAGCGGCAGAAAAGGAATTTGCACTCAAGCAGCTTGAGCAAGAAGGAAAGCCAGCAGATATGCTTGAAAAGATCGTAGAAGGCAAGATGAAAAAGTTCCGAGAAGAGCGCGCGCTCATGACCCAGGCGTATGTGAAAAATCCAAAGCTGACCATTGAGCAGTTGATCACGGAATCGGTTCAAGAAATCGGAGAAAATATCACGATTAAGGAATTCGTTCGCGTCGCAATCTAAATTCAGGCTTTTGCGGGTCTCATGGGGGATAAATCGCCCCTAAATACTCTTGGCGAAAAAGGTCTCAGTTGGTAAGCTTGGAGAAATACCATGCTGTACGACGTATTACCACCACTATTGTTGTTCATATCGTTCGGTGGAATTATTGCTGTTGTGTCTCGGGTCGTTGTGCGGATGAAGGATCATGAATTTTCGGAAGAAATTCAAGCCGAAGTAGAGTCTACAAAGCCAATTCAGGAGTCATCGCTTCTTGCGCCAAGCCGTAAGGGGGTCATGCTTATTGGGAATAGGCTCAAGCATGCCGTAACTGGTATTGGAGGGGCTATGGCGTCTGTGGGGAGCAGTATGAGTGCAATGCGAGAAAAGCGGCAAGAAAAGCGCGAGCTCAAGCGTCTTGCTAGTATTCGAGAGCAAGAAGCCGCTCCGCAGCCAGTAGCGAAAAAAGAAGATGCGCCGAAAAAGGGGATACGAGGAATTCAAATGCCAGAGTCCGGAATTCGCGATCGACTTGCTGTACTTGCGCACCGCGGGAAAGAAGGACTTTCTTCTCTCCAGCAAGAAATTGCGCAGCGCGTACCTGATCCAAAGGCAGTAGGAAAAACATTTTCTGCCGTAACGAGAAGGGTAACAACGCGGGCAGGGCAAGCGGCTGCAGTTGCATCGGAGCAAAAATCGAGCCCGGTTATTCGGCTTGTGCGTCACGATGTCGCCCAAGAGGAACCAAAGGAAGATCCACAAGAAAAACAAAAGACGGGGATTATGTCGCATTTGTTAAAGCGAGACAAGGAGCCAGATTTATTTGCAGAAGTGCAGCGCGCAATCGGGAAAAAGCAGTTTGATGTTGCCGAGGATTTGCTCGTGCCATACCTCATGAAGCATGCAGGCGATACGAAGGCATATATGCTGCTTGGAACAGCTGCTATTGGGCGTGAAGCGTGGGATGAAGCAATGGAAATATTTCAGCAAGTCATTAAGCTCGATAACAAGCTGGTAGATGCATATGCAGGCCTTGGGCATGCAGCGCTTAATGCCGGAAAGTTTACACTTGCAATTCAATCTCTTCAGCACGCTCGCGACATGGATGCAAACAATGTGCAAATTCGAGAAGAGCTGTTGTTCATTGCGCGAAGAATGGATAACAAGGTTGTAGAAAAGGGAGTCCTGGAAGAGTTAGCACAGCTCAAGGAAAACGCGTAAATAAAAAAGAAGCCTATCTCTACGTGAGAGATAGGCTCGAATAATGTTGACCGAATGATAGCGCTCTCTGGTCAGAAGAGAGCCTTACGCATTGGCAAGGCAAAAAACAAAAAAGTGTTTCCATTTCCCCCTTCGGGCGAATGGAGCAACAACTACCAATCATCCTAAACGGTATCGCCATCAGCATCAGGTGAGAGAGGTGTGCTATGGCGCCGCATGTGAAGTGGTAGGCGCTACGACATTCTGCCCGAAGGGGGCCAACCGTTGCTTTCGCATTTTGCAGCGAAAGGCTTGATTTATATTGAAAGAACTATACTTAAAGACTATGGCACAGCATAATCCTATTATATCTTTTTGTCAAGTATATTTTGAGAGAATTGAGATATAATAGCTTTATGTAGTAAAAAAGAGCCCTTCGACGTTTGCGTTTGCATTCGTCGAAGGGCTCGCGAGGTCTCCGTTGGGAGGAGAAGAAAACTAGGTGAACCCTGATCGGCTCATTTTGAGTTCCTTTTGGTGAGGCGCAGCTCTGATCGGGGGGTGGGACGGTCCCCCCCGGCGATCAGGAAGTGGCGGCGGCCGGTGTGCAGCAGGTGGAAACGGCGATACGCAATTCAAAGTGTTTCGCTTGCTGGGGGCCGTGTCGCGGGGCCGAAACTCGGAACATCTGAGATTCCTTCTAGTTCGCGTTTTTGAGGTACAAATCAGAAGCAACCTTTGCTTCAACTGGCAGGAATTATACTCCTTTGGCTATTTTTGTCAATACCCAAGTAGAGAAATAGATTTAAAATAACTCTATTGAGCCATTAAATAGCATTACGATTTTGGGCTTGTAAAATAATGCTTTTTGTGCTACATTAATCGGTTATGTTTACATATTTCTCACAAAAATGGGCCGCATGGCCATACAAAGGACGAACATTAATCGCCCTGATTATTCTTATTTTTATCCTTATTGGACTCACATTGTCTCGACGTCCGGCAGCAAAGCCGCAAGAAGCAGCTGAAGTGCTTCCTGAAGTACAAGTACAGACACTCAAGCAGATCTCTTCAACAGCTACGATTCGTACTACAACGAGTCTGGAGCTTTCCGGAGCTGCTCCTCTTATTGCTCGAACGGGTGGTCGGGTAACTGCAATCCGCGCTACGCTTGGCACATCTGTTGCGCAAGGCCAGACTATTGTTGAAATCGACGGAGGAACAGAAGCAAACATCGCAGCAGTACAGACAGAAAACGCACAGAAGTCCCTCGCAATTTTTTCTGATATAGAAAAGCAAACAACTGCATCTCTTGATAACGCAGTTGCAATTGCACAAAACACCTATAACTCTGCTCGTACCGGCAAGGCTATTAGTGCGCAGGTACAACAGAAAAATCAGCAGCTTGCAGAAAATGCAGTTGACCAAGCACAGCTTGGGCGCGAACAGCGAATCGCAGGAGACGATGATCTCCTTATTCGTTCTGCAAACATTAGCGTGCAGGCAGCAAAGCTTGCACAAGACCAAGCGCAGCTTGCAAAAACATTAGCACAGCAGCAAACAGGTGACGCAGTACTGCAAGCACAGCGCGGACTTGCGGCAGCACAACTTTCTCGCAGTCAAACACTTGCAACGCTTGCCAGTCAAAAAGAAGCAATTGAGGCGCAGTCTCGTATTGCAGCAGAACAAATCAGGCTCATGCAGGTAACAGCTCCACTTTCAGGAACGGTATCTCGATTGAGCGTGCATGTAGGAGATTACATTACTCCTGGTTCAACAGTTGGAGAAGTTGCTCGACAAGGAAGTGGTGCAACGCTTACGGTATTTGTACCGGGAAGCGTGCGAAGCTCTGTTCGCGTTGGTCAGCACATTACGATGATGGTAGACGGCCAAGAAAAGGTGGGTACTATTAGCGCACTTGCATCGGCTCCATCTGCAGCATCTTCACTATGGCAAATCGACATTGCAACAAAAGAAGCTCTGCTTCCAAATAGCAGTGTAGATGTTTCTCTCCCTATTGCGTCCGCAACTGCAGGAACACTCTTTGTACCACTTGATGCATTAAATGTTCGAGAAGCTGGTGTTGTACTTCTTACTGTTGGAGATGACGGAGTAATTCATGAACACGCATTTACGCCAATTCACTACTACAACGACTTTGTAGAAGGTACTGCAGTGCTTGCTGATACAGACAACATTGTCGTACATGGCAACAGAGTGCTTCGTGAAGGCGATAGCGTGAATATTACCGGAGCGTAAGGGGTAACAATATGGAAAAAAACATTTTCTCATACTTTATCCGATCGTATCGGGTTACATTTCTCGTAATTGCGGCGTTAGGTATCTATGGTACCTACACGGCCCTTGCCTTGCCACGAGAATCAACTCCGGAAATTAAAATTCCTATTGCTGTTGTTGTTACGGTATACCCAGGAGCTTCTCCGCGAGACGTAGAAGAATTGGTTACAACCCCTATTGAAAAGAAGGTTGAAAATATTGATGGACTCAAGAAACTCACATCAAATTCTGGGCTTGGTATTTCTACGATTACTGCGGAATTTAACGCAGAAGCAGATCAGAAAGAATCCACCCGGCTTCTTCGTGAAGCGGTAGATGGCGTAAACGATTTACCCGATGAAGCAGAACGACCAAGGATTATCGAAATCAACTTTAGTGACCAGCCCATTGTAACTCTCGGCGTAAGCGGAATAAACGACAACCGCTTGCTTTCGTTGTATGCAAAACAAATTGCAGACAGTATCGAAACTATTCCCGGGGTTTCTCAGGTTGATGTTGTAGGAGAGCGCAACGAACAAATTGGCGTACGAGTAAATCCTGCCGTGTTGCAAAAGTACGGCGTGAGCCTTGGGCAGATCATGCAGAATATTCGAGCGAACAACATTAACGCTCCATTTGGATCTGTTGAAACAGGAAGCTTCGGATACGAACTTCGAATGGTAGAAAAATTCCAAAATATTGCAGATGTTGCTAATACTCCAATACGCGTGGCTGGAGGCTCAACGGTGCCATTGTCTGAAGTTGCAACGGTTGTTCAGGAATTGTCAGACAACAACAGTGAATCTCGTATTAGCGTGAACGGAGGAGAAAGTACACTATCCGTAAGCTTGAATGTTCGTAAGAAGACTGGCGGAAACATTGTGCAGATTGTAGATGAAGTACAAAAGAAGATAGAAGAATTAAAGAAAAGCGAACTTCCAAAAGGAATTGAAGTAACCTCGTTTGCTGACCAGGCGGAAGAAATTCAAAAGTCCCTTCATGACGTAGAGGATGCTGGACTTGAAACGCTTGCAATTGTATTTATTGTTCTGTGGATTTTCCTGGGTTGGAGGGAAGCGCTTCTCGCCTCGCTTTCTGTGCCATTTACGCTCTTTATGTCGTTTATATTCTTGGGATTTACTGGTACGACCCTTAATAATATTTCTTTATTCTCTTTAATTTTAGCAATTGGGCTTCTTGTGGATGATGCAATTGTTGTGATTGATGGTATTTATGCGCAGCAGAATACTGGGTCTCTCGCCGAGCATGCTTCGCGCGTTATCAAGGAGTTCTTTAAGCCACTTACTGCGGGAACCCTCACGACAGTCGCAGCATTTTTCCCCATGTTGCTTGTTTCGGGAATTATTGGACAATTTTTGAGCACAATTCCTAAGGTAATTAGCGCGACGCTACTGAGTTCATTGTTTGTTGCCGTTGCTTTGTTACCTGCGGTTGCGGTACGTATCTTTGGGGTGCAAAAAAATGAGCATCAAAAAGAGCGTTGGTTTATCTCTAAGTTTCAAAAAATAAATATTTGGTATACCGAAACGATAAGTCGGATATTATTGCGTCGAAAATTCCAGAACCGATTCATCGCAATACTGGTTATTTTGATGGTTATTGGGTTATCGCTACCGTTTACCGGCTTGCTGAAGACAGGATTGTTTCCGGCGGCAGATGTAAACTTTGTTCTCGGAAATGTAGAATTGCCACCTGGCTCTAAGAAAGAGGCAACTGCTGCAGTAATGAAGCAAATCGAAGAGAAGCTTCGCAATGTTCCAGAAATTACCAGCTTCGTGGTAAACAGTGGAAGTAGCATTAGCACCGACTTTGGTGGCGGTGGGTCTTCGAGTGCATCGCTTGGGTCATTCTCTATTAACTTGAATAAAGAAAAGAAGCGCACATCTTCAGAAGTTATTGACTCTATTCGAGAAGATCTAAAATCAATCACATCTGCAAAAATTACCGTCGAAAACGTATCTTCCGGACCTCCAACATCTGCACCAGTTGAATTGCAAGTAAACGGAACCGATTTGCATGAGCTTGATCGTATTTCAAGCGAAGTTATGGACGAGCTCCGCACCATTCCGGGTACCATAGAAGTAGACCGAAGCCTTCGCAACAGCGCAGGGGAATTTACCTTTACGCTCAACAGGGATGCGCTTACGCAGTACGGATTTTCTGCAAGCGATATTGCTGGAATTTTGCGAACATCGGTATTCGGAATTGAAGCTTCAAACTTCTTGGATGAGCAGGGTGATGAAATAAAAATCCAGGTATCTGCAAAAGACGAAAGCGTGCAGAGCGTGGATGAATTGCTCGCACTTCCATTGCAAACACAATTCGGAAATACCATTACTCTTGGCCAGGTTGTAAACGTAACGCTGAATACTTCAGTAAATAGCATTGCGCACAAAGATGGGAAACGAACGGTTACTGTTACGGCCAATGTACGCCCAGGAGTAAATTCTAACGAAATAACAACGACGCTTCAGGAAAAGTTGGCGCAGAAAAAACTTCCAAATGGCTACACCATTACCTATGGTGGAGAACAGCAAGACACGGTAGAAACATTTTCGCAGCTGTACCGCTCTATGATTGTCGCAATTATTCTGATCGTTATGATTATGGTTGTGGAATTTAACTCATACCGACAGCCATTTGTGATGTTCCTGTCTATTCCGCTGGGATTAATTGGTGTGCTTTTTGGGCTCCTATTCCTTAACGGAGAGCTTAATTTCGCTTCGTTTATTGGCCTTGTGAGTTTGACTGGTATTGTAGTGAAGAATGCAATTTTATTGGTGGATCGTATGAATGCGGCACAAGAAGAAGGGAAAAGCTTGTCGGAGGCAGTTCGTGATGCGGCTTCATCCCGATTCCGCCCAATTATTCTTACAACCATGACTACAAGTTTTGGAGTCGTTCCTCTCATGTTTGTTGATGCGTTCTTCCGCGACTTGGCAATGGTTATCTTTACTGGGCTTATCTTCTCGACCATACTGACACTTGGATTGATTCCGGTATTGTATTACCGCCAGCAGCTGAAGATCCAAGCGAAGGAAGCTCGGAAGGCAGCTGCGGTATAACAGATTGTTCACATCGCTCATTACAATATAAGAAGGGAGGTCCTCGTGGAGGATATTCTGAAGCAACGAAGAGGTGCTGTTGCGAGTATCTGTTTCAAGTATCCTGAAACACTCGCATTTGCAAACAATTTGTACGACCCTAGCACTCCCTATAGTGCACTACGCGAAAGGGTTCTGAAGTGTAAAGAGTGGAAACCCATTGCGATTATGCATCGTAGCGTCGCGATACTCCACCCCGACAGGGTGGATCACATATGGCTTGGGCCATGGATAAAAGAATTGAAGCACTCACTCGAGAAGCCACTCGTCCTCGGTGGAGTCCTCGGACTCCTTCAGGCGGGCATTGAGCTCGACGAGCGTTCTAATTATCGGCCGAATGCATACCACTCTACATTCATGGAATTTTTGCTTTCAATCCTTCTTGCGAACGAAGCTTCGTTCGAGAAGGCAATGAAGCCGCGGTGCGATTGGGAAAAGCAATTCCAGAAAGCGTTGTTTACGTATTTCTTTTCGCCAAAACGATCTGATTTGCGAGAGAAGCAAGCCGATGAGTTTTGGGAGCGCTTGTCGATACAGGATGTGGAGGCTGGCTTTAGCCGATTCATGGCAAAAGCAGCGTTTGGTGTATTCACGGAAACGATTGCTCATGCGTAAGGGAAAACGTCATCGTCGGTATGTGGGTACACTGCCGGCGATTTTTTATGCAGTGTTGACCACAAAATACGATACGGTAGCATGTAACATACGAGGGGGTTTGTACACTTTATTTACATGTATGGGATCAGGAAGGATGACTGATATGGAGAGCCTGGTTGTGCATCCACAATTCAAGCCACAGTTTCGCGTTGGGCAAGAGGTCTGGATTATTTCATCGAGAGGGGAGGTTGAATCTTCAAGGGTCCAAGGGGTCAGATTTGAATTGATTGGCGAGCCCGAAGCAGCAATGCTTCACTGTATCGGATACACACTTCCGATTTTAGGTTCAGGTAACGGTACGGGGGAAACGTTCGCCCAATGCGACCTGCACGAACGAGAAGAAATTGCTCGGCAGCTCGCAGTTTGGCGCCCCATTGTTCCTATGTCTGATGAAGAATGGACGCAAGCGATTGGAAACAAAGGCGACGAGGAATCGATAGATGATTCCGAGCTGGATCGGCGCTGCAAGAGCATCGATGCTATTCGGGATTTTCTTGCAGTTTGTAGGGAAACGGGTGGATTAATTGAGCGCGATGTTCAAAAGATTATCGCACTCATTGACCTGCACAATCATTGGAATCTTATTGATGCTTCTCGGGCATTCGAGTCTCCTTTGCAAAATGTTTTCTCTCAACTCGGGATATCTCCTCCAAAAGCACATTGAAAACAATCTCCAACACCAATCCGCGAGGCGTCCCTCGCGGTTTTATTATGCAAATGTCCGCGTTCATCCTGGCTTCATGTTGGATTGGTATCCTAAAGCTACTAATCCTTAAATTCATTACATATGAAAGGAGCAAAAACATTAGCAGCCGCAAGCGCCCTCGTAATCCTAGGGGCTGGTGGCATAACGGCGATACACGCCAATTCCGCACAGGCGGCATCTGGCCCAAGTGGGCTTATAGACCGTCTTGTTGCGCGATTCAATCTTAATAGAAACGACGTGCAAGCTGTGTTCGATGAAGAGCACAATGCAATGCATGCAGAGCGCGAGCAAATGGAAAAAGACCGTCTTGCGCAAGCCGTAACAGATGGAAAGCTTACCCAAGCGCAAGCAGACCTTATTACTGCAAAGCATGAGGAGCTCGAAAAGAATCGAGAGTCTCTCAAAGACAAAACGCCAGAAGAGCGTCGAGCAGCTATGAAGACGCAAATGGATGATCTAAAAAAGTGGGCAGATGATAACAACATTCCACTTCAGTATCTCCACCCAGGAATGGGTAAAGGAAAGGGAGGATTCCCCGGGCCACATGGCAACATGATGGGAGGAATGCGACCATTCTAAGGAACACAAACAAGAACGTTATATAGCACAAAACCGTCGGAGCAATCCGACGGTTTTTGGTGGTTTGGGAATTAGTAGGGGGTATCCAGATTATAATTTTTTTTGAATCTCTTGGTCTTTGAACCATGACTGTTCGTCTTTATCTGAAACTATCTTAAAAATATATTTACCCCCAACTATATCCTCATACGAGCCGGTAATTACTATCTTAACTTCCGCAATGATTTGGTCGTTGTATGCTTTTTGAGCATGCCCTTCTTTAA
>JBPOIM010000015.1:0-3571 GCA_052034485.1 Candidatus Anderseniibacteriota bacterium
CCACTCCCCGCGCTTCAGAAATTCCGTACCATGCATTGGCACTAACTTAATGTGCGCATGGTCTATCCCCGTGCCTTCCATAATTAACCCCACGCGCCCCACATCTTCAAAATAGTTTTCCAAAACAATGGCCACTTTTTTTGCCGTGAGCGTGAATCTGGTTAAGACATCGTCTGGCATCTTTAACACATCACTTCCAAAATGCGCTTTGGGAATTACACAAGTAAACCCTTAGGTGTTTGGATCGATGGCCAAAAAAGCCATGAACTCGTCGTCTTGCCAGAATAATCCATCGGGTGTTAAACGCCCTGCGGAGAATTCACAAAAAATACATTTGTTGTCTTCTGTTGTTGGTTTGTATGTCATGTTTACCTCTTTATGTCAGTTTTACTAAGTGTAAAATTTTTGGGTTATTTATGCAACAAATATTATTGTAAGGACTTCATCAAGATGATATAATTAATTTACTTTTGGGATCATCCCACCGATCCAAGACTTAATTGTCTTGGTGATGATGTAAATTTTTGCCTAGTGCACCGATCCGAGACTATACATCTCGGTGAGAATCACTCAACTTGAGCAATTGCTCAAGTTTTTTTATATATACTACAAAAATCATTCCGAGGACTCCATCGAGATGATATACCCAACACTACAAATTTTTCGCATATAAAAGCAACAAAATATTCGTTGACAACCTATTTCTAATATATTATTATTGTGTTAGGAGTATGCAAGAATAACTTTTTAGGTGCTTCGGTGTTCCCCCAGAGGATCTGGGGCGTAACTACTCAAATAGTTACAAAACCGAAGAACAACACTTAACTAGACGCTACTTCTAACTAAAAAGACCTCATTTGAGGTCTTTTTAGTTATTCAAAGAATTTAATTTCTTTTTTTATACAATTTTTCAGCAGATTATAATATTCATGACCTAATGCATTTTGTTCTAATGTTTTAAACATAGCGCCACAAAGCCAATCGGCTATCTGAATATTAATGTTAGAAGTAGAATCAATCATCTGTACATCAATTTTCATATTTTTATGGGTTAGATTTTGTAAATGGGTTGAGATATAATAGTTAAAGTCCTTTTTGGACATTTTTGACAGACTTCTTGCATCGCAATAGATACTTAACGATCCTGAGTTAACAGGAAAGTATTGTTCCAAAACAAGACTTGCTAAGTATGTGTACAAATAGCCACTTTGCAACTTATTATTTTTAAAATATTTGAAAGGGATATTCTTTTTAAGAACATACCCAAAAACTATTTCTATTTCTAAAGAGGAAAGGAATTTAATTGTTTTTAACCTAAGGTATTTATCAATTCCTGCCTGTGACCACTTAACTTCTACCTGGTTTCTTATCTTCTTTGGAAATTTTGAGTTAATCCAATTCCTAAAAGCTTTGCTTGTCTTTCTAGGATCCTTAACTGAAAAAGAACCGATAACAAAGTACCTTTCTTTACTGTTTTTATTTAATTGCCCGCTTTCATCTAGAAAAATATACATAACCTAATCCTAACAAAACCCAGTTCAAGTCTAGATAAAATTTTTCTAAAGTTTTCCTGAAGAAAACCCCGCCAAATATGCTAAAATACATACATAATCTCACAACAAACCGATGCTTTCACTTCCCCAAATCTTCATCATTTTAATAGCGATACTGAACATAATTTCGTTTATTTTGGTATACATAGATAAACAAAAAAGCATCGCGCGCGTTGAGCGTGTTCCCGAAGTGGATTTTTTTGTGTGGTCAATTTTCTTTTCATCACTTGGAGTCCTTGCCGGGATGTTCACCTTCCGCCACAAAACCCAAAAACTAAACTTTGTTTTCGGAATCGGTTTGCTACTCATCCAACAAATCGCTCTCGCCTACTTCATTGTTTCCAAATTCTTAAACTAACTTCCTAAATTTCAAACATGGCAGTACTCCCGCTCGCATCAATTCTTCCTAACGAAGAAATAGAAAAAATGGCATCGCGTTCCAATTTACGATTTGGCAAACAGATGGCAGAAAAGGCAAAAATTCTTTTCGGCATGAACAACGAGTTCCACATAACCGCCACAGTCGAACACAAAAACGCCGCCATACAAACCGTCGACTTAATTTCCACAAACAAAGGTTTGCATTTTAAATGTTCGTGCACCAACAAGAAAAATATTTTCTGCGAGCACTGCACTGCCGTCGCTCTGAAAATGGTAAACCTTCAAATGCAAGAAAGTGAAATTGATGACTAAGCCAAGCGCCTCCGCAAACCCGCGCGTGCCTGCAAACCCGCGCGTGACAACAAAACACGTCGATACAAAACACGTGCACACTGCAAACCAAAACATCAAGCACGACTACGACGTCATTGTTGTTGGTGGTGGCCCCGCCGGAATGATAGCCGCCGGCCGTGCATCAGAACTCGGCGCGCGAGTTGCACTGCTAGAGAAAAATGACAAGCTAGGTAAAAAACTTTTAATCACCGGCGGTGGCAGATGCAACATTACCAACGCTGAATTTGATGTCAAAAAACTTGTCGCTAAATACGGCAACAAAGGCAAATCTCTCCACAGTGCATTCGCCCGCTTTAGCGCCGAAGACACGTTTGAATTTTTTCAATCTAAAGGTTTGCAACTTAAAATAGAAGCCGAACAACGCGCTTTTCCTGTATCTAACAAAGCGGAGGACGTTTGGAAAGTCTTGGTGAAATATATGAAAGACACCGGCGTAAAAGTCCTCACAGATTCAGCCGTCCGCAAGGTTTTGAGCGCAAATGGCCAAATTTCAGGAGTAAAAACAAAGCACGGCATTCTAACCGCAAAGTCGTATATTATCGCCACAGGAGGCAAATCTCGCCCAGAAACAGGCTCCACAGGCCAAGGCTTTGAATGGATGAGCGAAATTGGCCACTCCGTAGAAGAATCTGACCCCGCCCTCGTACCCGTTACCATTTCAGACGCTTGGGTTAAAAAACTCTCGGGGGTAAGTTTTACAAACGCGAAGCTATCTATTTTTCAAGATGGCAAAAAACAAGACGCCCGCACTGGAAAAATTCTACTCACCCATTTTGGAATTAGCGGTCCTTTGGTTTTAAATATGAGCAAAACTATTCGCGAACTTTTTAAATATGCTCAAGTAAATTTAGAACTCGACTTGTTCCCCGACCTAGATGCTTCAAATTTAGACAAACACTTTCTGGATCTACTCACCAAAGCCTTGAACAAAAAAATTAAAAACAACATGGGCGGAATTGTCCCTCCAAAAATGATTCCAACCATTTTAGAACTCACTGGCGTAGACCCAGAAACAGAATGTAACTCACTAACAAAAACAGACAGGCAAAAAATAGTTAGGCTGTTAAAAGCTATGCCAATGTCTGTTAGTGGTTTTCTGGGTGTAGAGAAAGCTATTGTTACATCTGGCGGAGTTTCTCTAAATGAAATAGATTTTAAAACAATGCAATCTAAACTTTTTCCAAATCTGTACCTTGCTGGAGATATTTTAAACTTCGACAGACCTTCTGGCGGATTTAGTTTGCAAATATGTTGGACCACCGGCTTTCTTGCCGGCGAAAACA
>JBPOIM010000046.1:0-5290 GCA_052034485.1 Candidatus Anderseniibacteriota bacterium
ACCACAAGAATAGACCAGAAACCCATGAAAGCAAAATGGATTGAAACGTATTCTCCATTCGATAAAAAACCAGGCGATCAATAAAGTATCAGAGATTGTCCAGGGAGTAGGAGTTGAACCTACCTAAACGGGTTTTACAGACCCGCGCATCAGCCGCTCTGCCATCCCTGGATGGAGCCGGTTGTCGGATTTGAACCGACGACCTACTGTTTACAAAACAGTTGCTCTGCCACTGAGCTAAACCGGCATATGTGATACGAAACGCTGGTATTCAGACGATTATCGTATACTATGAATGTATGACAGAAAAACAAGAAATTATCAACCCTTCGACTTCGCTCACGATAAACCGCTTACAGGGGAATTTGGCTGAAATCATCACATTTGAAGAGTTTCAGGCACGGATTGAATCGGGCGAAGAGCTTACCCATTATATCGGTTTTGAAATATCTGGATACGTCCATATTGGGCAGGGGATTATGAGCGCATTGGTAATAAAAGACCTGCAGGCACTGGGGGTAAAATGCACCATTTGGTTGGCAGACTGGCATACGGCAATCAACAACAAGCTGGACGGCACCAAAGAAACGGCTGCAAAAATCGGGAAAGGGTACTTTACCGAGGCGATGAAGGCATGCTTGCTTTCTGTGGGTGCTGATGTAGATGCGGTTGAATTTCGATTAGCCAGCGAGTGGTACGCAAAAGATGCAATGAAGTTTTGGGAAACGGTGTTAGATGTAACAAAAAATACTACATTGGCACGCATGCAGCGCAGTATTAGCATTATGGGGAAAGAAGCGGGGAGCGATGTAGAAGTTGCAACGCTGTTGTACCCGGCAATGCAGGTTGCGGATATTTTTTACCAGAACATTGACATAGCACATGCAAGCATGGATCAGCGAAAGGCGCACGTGGTAATGCGAGACGTTGCATCTGCGGTTGTTCCAAATACGCCTAAACCAATTGCAATGCACCATCCACTCATCGATAGCTTGACCGGAGAGAGCAAGATGAGCAAATCAAAACCGGATTCTGCCGTATTTATTCACGACAGCGCGGAAGATATTCAGCGAAAAATACAGAAAGCATTTTGTGAAGAAAAAAATGTAGAGAAAAACCCAATCTTAAACTGGGCAAAGAATTTGCTGTTCTGGAATAGAAGTGGGGAGTTTGTGATTGAGCGAGAAGAAAAGTTTGGCGGAAATATTTCGTTTAGTTCATACGAAGAATTGCAATCCGCATTTGCAGCTGGCGATGTGCACCCGATGGATTTGAAAAGCGCCGTTGCAAAAGAAATTATTGCGCTCCTTGCGCCTGCTCGTGAACACTTTGCTCGCGAGGATGTGGCGGCAAAGAAAAGGGAATTAGATGATGTTATCGCACAGCGAAGAGGATAAATATAAAGACGATCTGCAGAAAGAGATTGCTACGTTGCCAATGAAGGCGGGGCAACTCTATCGTCACTACAAAGGGGGAAGTTACGAAGTGGTAACGCTTGCGCTTAAGGAAGATACGTTGGAATTTTTAGTTATATACAAAAGTCTCGATCGGGGCGGAACCATCTGGGCTCGTACATGGAGTAACTGGAATGAGGAGGTAGAAGTTGGGGGAAGGAGTGTGCCTCGGTTTACGAGAGTTTCGTAATATTGTTGCGTAAGCTACACAATTCCCACTACTATACAGAAAGTCATGCCGATGTAGCTCAGTGGTAGAGCATTTCCATGGTAAGGAAAAGGTCGGGGGTCCGATTCCCCCCATCGGCTCACGTATGATTCGTATCTTTCGAATTCTTGGAATATTCCTTCTTCTTGCAGCAATTGCGGCAGGTATATATATGGGTTTTGGTCGCAGGCCGCTCGTGCCGAGCGGGAATGTGCCCGTGCAAACAGTGTCGGCAGAGCCGGTGAGTATTCCGTTTTTAAGTGCCGTGCTCGTGCAGGTAGATAGCTCCGGAGATAACAGAAGAATTATATTTTGTAACACGAGCGGGTGCGTGCCGAAAAATCCTCCGGTATCTGTTGGGTCAAATCCGCTTTCCGATGGAACAAATTGGTATCGGTATGCAGACCATGTTAAAGGGAAAACATCTTCTACGGTATTAGAAAAAGTAGATGAAAAAGGGAATGTATCTACTATTACGGAAGAAAATCCTCTGGTGCGTCCGCGAGCTATGATCATCAGTACCGATGGTACAAAGTTGGCATACTTTTTAGATAACATTCACGATGATTCCGATTTAACAGAACTATGGGTGTATGACAATTCGGAAGGTGGTACAAAAGTAGTTGCGGAGCAATTGCAGAAGAAAGATATTGCATCGCGCGTGCGGTGGAATGCATCGTCGCGTACGTTGTGGTTTTTACAGCAGGAGAAGAAAGAAAAACAGCTCATGGTTGCATCGAGCAGCGGTGGCACGGCCACAGCACGTTTTGGCGCAATTTCTTGGGATGACCATTCCCAGGCAGCAGATACGGGAGTAATGGATATAAACGATGATGGCTCACTGATTGCGTTTGCGGAAGCGCCACTTCCAGGGCTTTCACGAATTACCGTTGCGAGAAACGATGAGCCAAGTATTCAGCGATACATAAAGGGAAGCGTTGTATATATTCAGTGGGTAGACAACGGCGAATTGCTATACGCAGTCCAAGATGGGAATAACCTTTCGTTTTGGATGGCGAACAGTCAAAAAGAATGGCCAATTACCCGCATGGGGGCAACGTTTGAATCGGCGCACAGTACAGGGATTCCCGGGTTGCTTGCGTTTGTTGCAAGTCCGCGAAACGGAGAACAGCATTTGTATGTGCTTCACCTTGGAAGCGGGAATATTCGAGATGAAGTGGTAGTGCCGCACAGCAGCGGAAGAACGTATTTGGTACAAACACAAACGGCATCACTCTCGGAAAGTACGGCGGGTATCAACAGTGTGTCAGATGGCGCGCTTGTGGCATTTATTGAAAAGCACGTAGCAGACATGACGCAAGATAGTAAGGCAAAGGCAAATCGCATTTTAATGACCAAAGATACAAATACCTTTTTCCTCGACTATGCCGATGGGAAAGGGCAAGATCAGCGATCGTTGATAGAAGTGGCAGACATTACCCACCCGGAGTGGAAGGTGCTTGCCAAGTACACCACCATTAACGGTATATGGAAGCGGCAGCAGGAGTCGGGCAATGCAGAGCCAGCGGTAAGCAGGCTGTATGAGTGGGAAGATACCCTTGCCCAATGGGTGCTAAAACAGGCGTACTAGGCCAAGGGTTGCAATTTTTAGGCTTTCTGGTATACTGCTTCCTATGTCACAAGACCTCTTAATCCGTTTACAGTGCAGCGAGTGCAAGACGTACAACTACCATACGCGACGCAATATTAAGCGTCAGGATGGTACGAAGTTGGAGCGCTCAAAATACTGCAAAAAGTGCCGAGAGCACACAACTCATAAAGAAAAAGGAAAGAAATAATGAAAAGCCCCTTTCGGGGGCTTTTCATTATAGCGAGGCGATCAGCTCGCACAATTCCGGGAATGTTTCTTGGTGGAAATGCTGCCGGTCGGTAAACATCATCTGTGTTGATTGGGGGAGCGCGCGTGCATATTTTTCTGCCTCGCCTGCAGGAACTATGGGGTCATCGGTACTTTGAATAATATAAATTGCTCCGCCTTGCTGAGCGAAGCGGTCCAAAGAATCCGGCAGGGCAAAGTCTGTGAGCGATTCTTCTGTAGATACATCATTAAACGGAGCCGCAACCAGTATGGTTGCGAGGATTCGTTTTGAAAATGTATTCTCAGATAAATACTTTGCAAGAAAAATTCCGCCCAGCGAATGCCCAATGAGAATAACGTCATCTTGGAGTAGCTTCTCGCATCTTTGGAACCACAACGCCCATTCTTCGTATCGGGCGTTGGTTGGGTTAGGCATCCTTGGGTTGAGTATATCTGCTGATTCTTCTAATTCGTGTGAAAGTGACGCCTTCCAATCGTACGTGCATCGCAATGAATCGAGCGTTAGTTCTCGCTCGTTCATAAAGTCGATATAGTCACTTGGCGTATCAAACGATGTGCCGCCGTGAATCACAAGCACTTGGCGTTTCATACGGTAACTATACCAGGGGAGGGGAAAGGGGCAATACGGGTGCCTCGGCTGGTAAAAAGCGCACATTTTCTATATAGTGCAGTCACGCAGTAGCACTATAGGGGTGTCGGTTAATGGTAAACCATGGGTCTCCAAAACCCAAACTGGGGGTTCGATTCCCTCCACCCCTGCCCTGTCGTTCGCGAACGACAGGGCCTGCCCGGACAATATCCGCGTAGGCTCACGTTCGCATCTGATACAATAAAATAATGTGGTACTTTTACGTACTTCAAAGCCTTAAAGAAGATACATATTTTTATCGTGGTTCAACTGGAGATTTGCGAAAAAGGCTTCAAGAGCATAATAATGGTTTAGTAAAATCAACGAAACCAAAGCTCCCGTATCGTGTTGTATATTATGAAGCGTATCTATTTGAGAAAGCAGCACGTATTCGTGAATCCGCTGTAAAAAATAGTGGATCAATTAATACGCCCTTGCTGAAGAGGATTAAAGAAAGTTTAAAAGAATAATGTAATTTTGTACCAATATATGTCCACCCAAATAGAATGCACAACGCTATACGGAGAAAAGAAAATGGTACCCGTAAAAGACCTTGAATTTAGGCCGACAGCATATGCGATTATTGTTCATGAAAATAAGATACTCCTGGTAAACACGCGCAGTACGAATAAATTATTTTTCCCAGGAGGAGCAATCGAAAAAGGCGAGACTCCAGAACAGGCTTTGCAACGAGAGGTATTAGAAGAAGCAGGTATTGGAATACAAATTAAGGAATTATTCAAAGTACATACAAGCTTCTTCTACTACGATCCGTGGAATGAAGCATTTCACAATATTTCTGCTATCTATATTTGCGATACGGATACCACTGAGGTAACAAGTAAGAATAACGATACAAGCGACGAGGCAGAAAAGCCCCGCTGGGTAGCATTAAATGAAGTAAAGCCAGAAGAATTCCAGGATTGGGCGGGCGAAGTATTTAAGGAATTTTTGGAGGCTTAATGTCTATGTCCAAGCTAATCATTATTTGTGGGCTACCGGGTTCAGGCAAAACAACATTGGCTGATGAATTGTCTCGGGAGCTGAACGTCGTGTGTTTGCACAAGGACTCTATTAAAGAAATTCTGTATGAATCTTTAGGATTTTCAAATTTAGATGATAGCAGGAAGCTGGGTAAGTATTCTGTTTCTTTATTATAT
>JBPOIM010000041.1:0-2500 GCA_052034485.1 Candidatus Anderseniibacteriota bacterium
CCGCCGAGGAACTCAACGTCACGCCCGCCGCTGTCAGCCAGCAGGTCAAGGCGCTGGAGGCGCAGCTTAAAGTCCAACTGTTCCGCCGCAGCCCGAGCGGCCTGACCCTGACCGAGGCCGGCCAGGCCTATCTGCCGGGCCTGAGCGACGGGCTGGACCGTCTGGCCGATGCCACGGCGCGGGTGGCAACGCCGGGGCGCGGCCGTGTCAGCATCAGCCTGCTGCCAGCATTGGCGTCCGGCTGGCTGATCCCCAGGCTGGAGAATTTCCGCCGCAGCTTTCCCGGTGTGGCGCTGAAGCTCGATACCAACCGGCGGCTGACCGATTTCAATCGTGAGGACGTGGACCTGGTGATCCGCTTCGGGCCACGCCAGCCGCCGCGTTTCGGCAGTGTGAAGCTCGCCAGCTATCACCTGATGGACGAGGAGGTGTTTCCGGTCGCCAGTCCGGCAATGCGGCTGGGCGGCCGCGACCTTGCCGATCTGGCGCCCGGGCAATTACTGCATGATGTCGATCTGGCTGGCACTGCTGCGGATGGCACCGCGCTGCCGCCGCAGCCCTGGCTCGACTGGGCAAGCTGGTATCGCCGCGCCGGGTTGGAGGCGCCGGACCCCGCTGCCGGCATCGGCTTCACGGATTCATCAGTCTTGCTGCAGGCCGCCCTGGCTGGACAGGGTGTTGCGCTCGGGCGCGGCCCGCATCTCGGCGACCTGCTGGCGCGCGGCCATCTGGTGCGGGTGGGGCAGCAGAGCTGGCGCGCCGACTGGGCCTATCATGTGGTGGCGCCGGAGGCACATTTCCGCCGGCCGCTGCTGCGCGCGGTACGCGACTGGCTGATCGGCCAGGGTTAAGCAGCCAGGGTTGATCAGTCGCGGTTGAGCAGGGCCAGCAAGGGCGTGCCGCGCATCTCGCCGTCGATTTTCTCGACCTGGCGGCGGAAGCGCTCGTATTCGCTGCCTTCGAGCTTGCGGCCCGAGGGGAAGCGCACATTCATCGGGTTCACCTGCTTGCCCTGCAGCAGCACTTCATAATGCAGGTGCGGGCCGGTGGAGCGACCGGTCGAGCCGACCGTGCCGATGATCTGGCCCTGGCGCACGCGCTGGCCGGATTTCACGTTGATGCGCGTCATATGGGCATAAGCCGTGGCGTAGCCATTGCCGTGGCGCAGGCGCACGTAATTGCCATAGCCGCCATTCCAGCCGGCGACTTCCACCAGGCCTTCGCCGGCGGCCTGGATCGGCGTGCCGGAAACAGCACCGAAATCCACGCCCTTGTGCATCAGGCTGAAGCCGAGGATCGGATGCATGCGCTTGCCGAAACCGGAGGTGAGGCGCGCGCCATCGATCGGGGTGCGCAACAGGGCCTTTTTCACGCTCTGGCCGCGCGGGGTGAAATAGTCGGCGTCGCCGCCATCGTTCGGGCGGTAATAGTAGTAGCGCAGCTCGCGGCCCGAGAGGGTGAGCGACGCGGCGGCGATGCGGCCGGTTTTCACCGCGCGGCCCTGTTCGTCGAGATGACGCTCGAAGAATACCTCAAAGCTGTCGCCCGGCTGGATTTCGCGCTGGAAGTCGACATCGAAGGAGAACAGCTTGATGAATTCCGCCAGCAGCGAGGAATTCAGGCCGGCCTCGACGCCGGCATTATAGAGACTGTCGGTAATCTCGCCGGTGACGCGGGCATGGCTGATATTGAATTCGCGGATCGTCTCGCTGGCGCGGAAGCCGGCATCGTTGCGCACCACGTTCACTTCGCGCTCGACGCTGGGCGCCAGGGCCATCTCGAACAGGCGGTAATTGTCGCCGCTCTCATCCAGGCGTTCGAAGGTCAGCGTGATCTCCTGACCGATCTTCAGCTTGCGCGGATTGAACTTCTGGCCCAGCGCCTGGATCGCCTGGTGCGAGTCCTGCGGCTCGGCGCCGGCATCGGTGAGCAACTGCATCAGCGTGTCGCCAGGGCCGACCGCCACCTTCTTCAGGATCTTCGACGGGATCAGCTCGGCTTCATCGCGCAAGGAAGCCCACCAGCTCTCCGGCTGGGTGACGAAGCTTTCCAGCGCCGGCGCCAGGCGCACGGCATCCTGCACTGCCTGCTCGACGGCAATGCTGGGCGTCCAGTTCGGGATATGCACCCAGCCCGGGCTGCCGGCGATGGCAGACGAGGGGGTCTCTATATTGGTGGTGCCGGTCTTGGTGGCCGGCATGGCCTGCAGCAGCAGGGCGGCAGCAATGCCACCGGCCGCCAACAGCGCCAGGTTCAGGCGCGGGCGGGCACGGATCGCCAGGGCGACCGCCTCACGGCTCGACGAAAAACGCGTCCCCAAACCTTACTCCCCCACGGATTCCAGCCTCTTGAGGCCCTACGCAAAAAACGGAAGCGGCAGCTTTGCCAGGGATCGCCCCTGGGTCAAGAAATTTGTACGACGGTTTTGCGACGCAGCACGCAACGTCATTACCAAATCTTGTGGATAAATCGACACTTATCCCCATTTCGTAGCCTGTGA
>JBPOIM010000033.1:0-2827 GCA_052034485.1 Candidatus Anderseniibacteriota bacterium
TGGTCAAATTTGTCGATATTTGGCGCATCGCTCCAGTTGTTACGCACAGCAAAGTCTTTTACCAGCTTCTGCGCGTCTTTCATTGTGGTGATATTCTCGCTCATAGCTCAATCATATTCCGAAACAGGTCAAAAGAAAAAGCGACAACCTTGGAATAGTTGCCGCTGGGAGGGAGTGGGATGTAATGAAAAAGCTTGCTGCAGTTCTTAGAGAGAAACTTAATCCCCCTAGGTTCGGATCAAAAGATCGGTACTCAGCTGCCACAGACTGTATTTCTACAGCCCCACGTGGTGCTACAACCCCGACTTCCGAAGAATTCGGTTTGGAACTGATACAGCAAGTGTTTTCTTGCGAAGCTAGATATTACACCCCACTCAAAGAACAGTCTCTGTTTTTTTGTATAACAGAAAAAATCCTTCTTCTCAAGGTTTTATGTAGTATTAGAAAATATATGTCTGAAATTGCTGGAGCGGGTAAGGGGAGTCGAACCCCTGTCTCCTGATTGGCAACCAGGTGTAATAGCCACTATACGATACCCGCCTATGCTTCGCTTCGGCGAGGAAAGCCCGCAGAAACGATAATACGTTCTTCTATCCAACTACAAGCAATAGAGGTTTACCCTGAGCTTGTCGAAGGGTGCCGCGGGACAGAATTGAACTGTCGACGCCAGCCTCTTCAGGGCTGCGCTCTACCACTGAGCTACCGCGGCGTAGGTGTAATTGTTCTACGAGCATAGCAGAATGGCACTATTTTTCAAATAAGCTGACCATTAATAAGCTGTTCCTTCTTTTTTCTTTTCCAGCCCTTTAGCTGGATTTCTCGCTTCCGTGCTGTGGATTGATCTGGCAATGTTTCCGAAACATATACTAACGTAAAAGGACCTTGGTTTACTGCCATACGAGATCCTTTTCCAGTATTGTGGGCAATAATTCGACGTTCCGGATCAGTTGTAATGCCTACGTAATATCTACCTGTGCGAGCTTGTGCTATGTATACAAACCATGACATATGTATATCTTACAACGAAGTAGCCCTTCAGCTGGGCACAATGAAAACCCTATTTGAGGTAATAGGAAGAAAACTACATAAAGAAAAGTTTACTCTGAGCGAGGCACGAGAGTGCCGAGTCGAAGAGTGGGCGATGAGGGATTCGAACCCCCGACCTTTTCGGTGTAAACGAACTGCTCTACCACTGAGCTAATCGCCCTTCGATGCGTTCCGTCATCTGACGGAGCTTACTCAGGGTGAACCCTTTTAGGGAACCCCTGATCGTGCTCAGGACAGGACTTGAACCTGCACGGGATTGCTCCCACAGCCACCTCAAGGCTGCGCGTATACCGATTCCGCCACCTGAGCGTATAAAGAACAATAAAGTTTTTTTGCCGTTAGAGCAAGGGCTGCTGCCGCCCCTCGTGACGAGCCTCGCCCTGTAGGGCGGGTGCTTCTTGGGCTTTTTCCGGTTCTTTTACTGTTTCTTGGTCGATTAGTTCGATAATTTTGGGAATTTTTTGGAAGTCTGCAAACAGTGTAGGGCGCAAATTCCCGGAGTAGAGCGCGGCAGCCGGGTGGTAGAGCGGCATAATAACGCGCCCTGCTTTGCGCTTTGGCTGACCGTGTACTTTTGATATAGAAAGCCCTGGCCCAAGGATGAAATCCATAGAAAAGCGCCCAAGTGTGATAATAATTTTCGGGTCGATTATTTCTATCTGCTTTTCAAGCCAGGGTCTGTAGGCCGCAATTTCTTCTGGGAGCGGGTCACGATTCCCCGGTGGGCGGTGTTTAATGACGTTCGCGATAAATATATCTTCTCGTTTTAGGCCAATTGTTCCGAGTAGTTCATTGAGTAGTTTTCCTGCAGCGCCTACAAATGGTACGCCGAGCTCATCTTCTTTCTGTCCTGGAGCTTCTCCAATAAACATAATGTCTGCATCTGGGTTGCCATCGCCCGGCACTGGCTGCGTTGTGCCTTCGTGGAGGGTTGATGCTGCAGTTACAATCGGAAGTTGTTCTTCGGTAAGAGCTGCAAGCGCCTGAGCTTTTTCTTCTCGTGTCATGATCGATTCTTTTTAAGAAAGGCGATGTCTTTTTGGATATGTTCGTCGTGTTTTGTTTCCAAAATGAAGTTTACATGCTGAAAATCTGGATGGCTCAGCACGGCTTTCATTCCTTTTGTGCCAATTTCGCCCATTCCGATGTGCTCGTGCAGGTCGCGGTGGCTTCCTAATTCCTTTTTTGAATCGTTTGCATGCACAAGGCGCAATTGTTTTGCTCCAATCACATGTCGAAACTGCTTCATAGTTTCTTCGAGTACTTCTTCCGTGCGAATATCGTATCCGGACGCAAACATATGGCACGTATCGAGGCACACGTGTACGTCTGGTCTGTCTAATCCTTCCAGTAATGCTGCTAATTCTTCAAACGAATCGCCAAGTACGGCGCCCGCGCCCGCAGATATTTCAAGTAACAAGCGCGTTGTAAGCTCGTGGTCTGTTTCAAATATCTTTTTGAGACCTTCTATTGCTTGTGTAATTGCCTCTGGCGGAACTTCTGATGATTTCCCGTCGGTATAATCCTTTGCGCTTCCAAGATGCGTTACAGCATACTTTACGCCGAGTTTTGAGCCACGGATCAGCTCTTCGCGCACGGCGTTTATAGAGCCATGGTAGATTTTTGTATTTTTTGACGCAAAGTTGATGTAATACGGCGTATGAATATAGCTTTCCATGCCGTACTCCTTGCTCTTTGCCTTAAACTGCGCAGCTTGTTCATCAGAAATAGCGGGAGCCCCTCCCCCACGCGGGCTTCGGGAGAAAAACTGAAAGCATTC
>JBPOIM010000068.1:0-16607 GCA_052034485.1 Candidatus Anderseniibacteriota bacterium
TGTATTGTCGAGAGAAAAATAAAATAATTAATTCTTTACTTGTAGCAGATGCGAGCATAACGCTTGGCACAATGAGTGCGACAAGATACCGAAGCGCTTCGCGAATAAATTCGACAGCTTTATCACGAGATTGCCCAGGACGAGTAAGTGCAGCAACGCTTGGTAGTAGTACAAAAGAAAGCCCTTGAAGAAGCATATAGGAAATGCGCGAAAGCGAAACGGCTGCGTTGTAGTATCCAGCCAATACGTCATTTTTCAAAAGCGCCTTTACCATAAACAAGTCTTGGCTCATGAGGAGCTGCAATCCAACAAGAATAATTGCATAGGTTCCCGCAAATGATAAGAATGATTGAAGGTGGATAGTATACGGCTGCTTTCCGCCTGTTTTGTGAGTCCAGTACCAGCCAAACAACGCTGCGATAACCCCACCTACCGCGAAGCCTGTTAATGCCCCGTATAGCCCAAAAATATATAGAAGCGAGATAGCTCCGATCAATTTTGCGATTGCATAGAGCGATGTTAGAAATGCCTGTCTTGTAAAATGATGCATCCCGCTTAGGAATTGAACGAATACAGGATATAACCCCTGTAAAAAAATAACACCAGCAATAAAGACGAGATACGGGGTCAGGCTTGTATCGTGCAATATACGAGCAATAATCGGAGCAGACCCTGCAACAAATGCCGCGATGCAAAATCCGATAACAATTTGAATCCTTAGCGCTTGCCGAAGAATTGCTTGTGCGTGCTCAGTATTTTGAGCAACGAACTTAGATACTGCGCTTGGGACGCCAAGTGTAAGAAGTATTCCAAATATAGTTTGAATAGAGAGCACCACGCCATAAATTCCATACTGAGCCGGGCCAAGAAGTCTTCCTATCCATGGATGAATAATGTATCCAAGAAATAATACGATTGCCTGAGCGGCGGTAGATGCTATTGCTCCTATGAATTTTGACTGTTTCATAAAATAAGTAGTTATGGTACGAGCGATGGCCCGAGTGCTATAAGGTCAATTCCGATTGTTTGCGCACGGGGATTCTGAATTACTATACGAATAAATCCATCATCGCTTATTGTAGCCTTATTGGAGGGTATTGCCACTGTTATTTCTGAAGACGCTGGAAGAGGCAGAGAGCTACCATCTGGCAACGTAATAGAGAGCCCTGCTATTGGCCTTGTAAGCCGAAGCATAAACGTTAGCTTTGATTCAGGGGTTCCCGTATGGTTTGGATCCCAAATTGTTCGTACATAATCTCCGACGTTAAATGAAAGCGGTATAATACTCGAACTGGTTTCTCTGTATGTTGTATTTCCAAGAGATTTTGATTCAGAAAGAAGAGGTGTTCGAATGCTTGCTTGCGCGTGCTCAAAGGTATCAGTAGGGTCTCCAATGTCATTTGCAAGTGTTGCGCGACGAATAAGAAACGCACACGTCGGAGATGTGCAGGCGGGGGCTGGTTTTGCATGTTTAAATAACACGATGTCGTCTGCAGCGCCTACTGTTTCAAGAATGGGATTATGCGAAAGACCTGGCGCCGATGACCCGGTAACCCCTGCTATATACGTAATAGAACGTTGTGCTAAAAGATTTCCTATTTCAGGTAAACTTCCTAAGCTTATGACTTTTTCATAATCCAACTGATGAAAATAAAGTTCTTGGCGAAGCTGTGACTGTTTTGACTCTTCCATTTGCTGCTGAAGGTCAGACGCAATACGAGTAAACATTGGACGATGCGCTAGCACAAGCCACGAAGCACTTCTGCGATTATAGTCATCAATAAGAATCCCATCCGTAGGAGATGAAGCTACTTCAATATACTGAGCAAGAGCGAACTCTTCTGGAGTAAGAGTAGAGTTTGTTCGAACAGTATGAGACAGCGATCCATATGTAGAAAAAACAGAGGCCCCCATTGGAATCACCAATGCCGCAAAAACAACGGCTTGAGCCCCCATGCGAAATAAACCTGAGTATGCGTGGCGTACAACGTAAAATACTTTACTGAAAAAATATGATCCCGTAATAGATAGCGGCACTGCAAGATAGAAGAGCGCACGCACAGGAGGGATATCCACTCCAAGTGCTGGCCCTTGGGACAATAAGGCAATAGGCACAACTCCGGCAGTAAATAGTAATACCTCTCGAAAATGAGCATAGTTTTTTCTTGCTTCAATGAGCATAAGAATGAGCCCGGCTACACCCGTAGTGAACCAGAATGTACCCATAAGAGCTGGATAATCAGAAAATGACGGAAGAGAAGATAGTAAATGTGGATGAGTGGTAAAAATAGCAGGGATTTTTTTCGCGAGCCCAATAGAAAAAAGAAATAGTAGTAGAAGGGTCGCACAAGCAGTAAATAAAATTGATATGTATGAATTTTTCTTCACAAACGAAGCGATATTTGCTCGTTGCTGCAAGAGCACAGAAAGAAACATTCCCGCAATCATAAACACACCAATAAATGTAGAGAACTGATGAGTCAAAAATAGCGCGATACTCGAGAAAATAAATAATGCTATGTCTCCTCGTTTCTGATACTTGGTAATTCTAATGAAAAGCAGTAACAGTCCAAATAAGAAAAGTTCTCCTGCAATATTTTGAAAGTGGTACCCCGGCTCACGAAGATATCGCAAAAACCGAAACTGTGTAAGCGTGATCAAAAAGGCAAATAGCGAGGGAATCGGGTGAGGATGTTTATCGAATATTTCATTTGCTATGGCAGCCGCAATCCAGGCTGTTGCAACTGCCATAAAAATAGAAAATATTCCGATACTAGTAAGCGGTGCTGGGGAAAATGCCATTACAAATGCAGAAACAGCGTGAAGCCCAGGTGTATAGAAATCTACCGGATCACGATTGAGCTGGGCAATTGCGTCAGAATACTGCGGAAGATGGTTCGTTTGAATTATTTGCTGAGCCCAAATAATAGCCTTTTGAACATCGCCGGTAGGTAGTCCGTCATGAATAAACAAAAAGGGGATAATATATGCCGATGAGACCACTAATAGGAGAAGCGCAATTGTAAGCAGATGCCATATTGCGCTTCGCGAAAATAATGGAGCAGAAAATAGTAAACGAACAACAGTAAACACAAGTAGCAGGATCATTATAGAGAGAACAGGAATTCCAAATATGAGGCCAAGCGTAAAAAATACCGTGAGCAGCGCCATACTCCAAAGGCTGATACGCGCACCATCTCCTATCATTGTTTGCCACCTCCCCGCACGCACCAAACCAATTCCCGGAAGCACGAGGGGAATTGCAGGAACCAGAATAACAGCAACGGCTTCTAAAAATGTCATACAATGTATTGCATATATGTGCCCGCCAGCACTTCCCAGGTATGAGACTTTGCGACTAGCTGCATTTCCTGTTGATCTTCTTGCACTAGTGGGGTTTCCAGAAAGGCCCTAATATGATTCGCATACGACACTGAATCCTCAGGGTTTGCGAAGCATTTTGCATGCAGGGATGCAGGAATAAGCATTGGCCGAATACCAACGTTACTTGTTACGACCGGCATTCCCACAAGAGCAGCGAGTGCGACTCGAAAACTACTCTTTGCTCTATTGTTAATACTCATATCGATAGGGTCGACGATAACACTTGCCCGAGAAATAAGATCAGGCACCGACTCTTCAGAAAAACGTCCTGCCCACTCTACATGCGAACCAAGACCTTGCTGTTCGAAAGATTTTCTTAGTTGTTCTTCATCATGACCAGAGCCTGCAACAATGAGCGTTGCGTCATCTATATACTCCCGAACATGTCTAAGAATATCTGGTAATAAATCCACTCTATGACCCGAGGAAATCGAAATACTCCCTATATACAACAACACATGATTGTTCGCTGGCGCGCCATACATTCCAGAAAGTCCGGTAGGGATCATTTGAATCGGCTTTTTCCCCGCAGTGAGTTGCTGGAAGTGATCGTGCAGAAAAGGAGTTGCTACTACTATTTTATATGCAAGCATACAAGCAAGACGCTCAGATATATGAATCGCACTTCGTTGCACAAGCGAAGAAGTGGCGTTTGCGAACAGCTCAAAATCATCGATATCAGCAAGAATACGAACATTCCATGAAATAGTTTTATATAGAATGACAGCGAGTACATTTTCTGGTAACGGCTTAACAAGAATCAGGATATCGGGACGATTACGGACTAGGATAGATGCTGCCTGCATGGCATTTGTTGCCATAATAAGGAATAGAGACAAACCTCGAGCTCGCTTTTTCCCTTCGGACGACGCACTAAATGGATTTTTCCCAAACTTCCTTATAGTGAAAGATTGTTTTTGCTCAGTATCTTTTTCCCCTTTATGCAAAAGAACTGTTACGGTATGCCCGTTCTTTTGGAAATAACTAGCCAAAGGGAACACGCGCCCAATAACAGTAGACTGACCTTCTGATTGAGTTGTAAGGAATGCAATTTTCATTTGACCATTGCTCGCTTCTTTTGCTCCTCTTTTCGAATGGAAACAATAAGAGGAAGGATATTCAGAGCAGAAGCAAATAACGTAGAAGTTGAGAGCTTGCTTCCATCTTTGGATTCCCACGCAATAGGAAAGTTATTGATACGGTATCCTCGCTGAATGGCTCGATATGCAATTTCTGTATCAAAGAGCCAACGCATTTCTCGAAGACTCGCATATAAATCCTTCGCAGCGGACGAGGTATACCCTTTAAACCCACACATAGTATCAACATCTCCCAACCCAAATAATTTCATATAGTTGCGATATACGAATCCGGAGATTGCTCGGAGAAGGGAGTGGCGCTCCGTCTTCGCCCCCTCCATCCAGCGGTTCCCAATTGCAACATCTGAATTTTTCAATGCTGCTATCATCTTTGGAAGCTCTTCAATCCCCGTCGCGCCGTCTGCATCCATAAACACAATCATATTTCCAGATGCCGCAAGCACCCCTTCTTGCACTGCCGCCCCCTTACCCTTGTTTTGAGGAAGAGATATAACGCGCATACCCGGGATAGCGCTCCCAGATTCTTTTGCGACGTGGGCAGTGGCATCTTTACTTCCGTCATCCACCACAAGAACTTCCGAAATATCCTCGGGATGCTTTTTGCAGTATGCGGCAACAGAAAGAAGAAATGGAACTATACGCTCCTCTTCGTTATATGCCGGTATAATCAGTGACAAACTCATATCTTCCTGTGTACTATATAGTATATGGTTGTTCTATTTCTTGCATCCGCACTTATTGGAAGTGGGATATTATTCCACCACAAGCGCATTTTAACCTATATTGCAGCAGCCGGGGTTCTATTTGAAGGAGAATTGCTTCTTACAACGCTTTTGCATCGCACCCTCTTTCAATATATCGACGGCCCGACATTTTTTTTGATTGCAAGCGTTTTATATACCACAATTTTTCTTGCTTTATATAAACAATGGAAACACCCATACAGCACGCCAGGGAGCGGGCTTCGGGACATGTATGCTGCCATTCTATTATTCGTAGTTCTTGCTGCCGCATACCCTATTGTGCAGCACAACGGATTTCATGGGGAAGATTTTATTCTCCATGGTTTTTATAACGGCGACGTCGTAACATTTGCATCGCTTGTTCAAAAATCGTTTGATACATCACTACTCGTTACACAAAATCCTTTTTCAGGAAATGGCTCACTGGAATATCCAACACTCTTGCACGGAGCCGTTTCTGATCTTTTTTCCTTATTACATGTATATAAAGATTGGCTGTACTTCTGGAGTATTATGACGTTTATTCAAATCTGTATCACCATACCAATGTTTTTCTTGGTATGGGATACGGTCTTTCCAGAACCCGTCGCGCAAGAAGAAAAGTGGCTTGGGGTTTCTTCTCGTCACACCATATACATTCTTCAAACGCTCATTAGCGCGGTTGCTATTGGATTATCTTTTGACTCTTTTTCATATCCGCAATCACACTTCTTTCTTATTGGGATATTTCTTGGAGTAATTGCTCTCCTTGCAAAAGCCCTATCACTCTCAGGTAAACAACAAATCTTTCCCGTAACCACAGGGGCAACCCTAGCAGCGCTATTGCTCCTATCAAATACGGTAACGGGTACGGCGGCCGCGGGTGCTGTTGGAGTTTTCTGTATCATTCGGATATTTGATAAAAAACGATCTCCGATGGAGCGTGGATTTTTTCTCTTATTCGCATTTGCAATTCTTGTCTTTATGAAAAATGCGAGCGTAGGCAGAACAACGCTTTCTCATCTCCATTTCTCGGTTAGCTCCGCTTCCGACATGATCCGCGCTGGCCTTCCAACGCTATTTGTACTTGGCGCTGCACTGTATAGTCTTGCTCGTAAGCAATATATAGCCATTACTGCCGCTGCCATTTCTAGTCTTGGATTTATTATTTTCTTTTTAAGCGACCGAAATATCGTTACAGAAAACGCCTCTCGGTTCTTGTATCACGGATTTCTTATAGGGTCAGTACTTCTTCTCCCGCTTGCCGTGCAATATCTCTACTTTATAAAGAGAGAGCTGCTCTTTACGTTGCGCCCAATGAGCGAACGTATCGGCGGGTGTATTGCGGTTGCCTCAGGAGCCCTTATTATTCTTCTTCCAATTGGCATAAGCACTGCTTCAACATATGTAAGCCTATTAGGTCCCGGGGAATACCATGTATCAGTTTCCGATAGAACGCTATTGTGGTGGATCGACGAAAACGTAAAAAGCAATGAAGTTATTATCGTGAATCCAAACGAGCCTTTTCTCGTCCCGCTTTTTACGGGCAGAGCCATGCTTCGGGCGCATGATTATTGGCTATCCCAAGACGATGAAATCTCGCAAGATCTTGAAGCTGCGTACACAGGTAACACTTCAGCCCAGAAAAATATCATAAAACATGGCTCATACATCATCCTCACCTCCGAAGAAGTAAAGCAGTGGAACACCTCTTCCTTTAAAAAAATGATGGCATCAGAGAATGCTGCAATCTATAAAATATAATGGTTGGGACATTACCCCTACCTTAGTACAAAAGCCGCGAGGCGTAATTGTTCCGAATCAGGTTCACGAATCTACAATAGTTTCAGCTTCTAACTATACATACCCAATAAAAGCCGATGGACTTGTTAGTACGATAAAAGAAAATATCCCCTTTGGAGTTCGAACTGCCGACTGTATGCCCCTTGTGCTTATTACACCCACAAGGAGTTTTGCCATCCACATAAGTAGGCATACTCTTGCCCACGGGATACTCGGTAGTATGCTATCCCTATTACAAAATGAAGTTATTGAGTTTGCGTATATCGGTCCGCACATTTGCGAAACGTGCCTTACGTTTACCTACAAAGGGGACACTTTGGAATTATTTGAACAAAAATACCCGGAGGCGCTTACGGAGAAGGTCCACATATTTCACCTTTCTTTATTGCAAGTCATTACCCGATTCTTGCGACTACAAAAAGTTCCTGAAAAAAATATTTTTCGAGATACTCGGTGCACATTCGAAAGCCCTGAACTTTATTCGTACAGAAGATGGATCGCGGAGGGTAACAGGCTTCCATTTCCAGAGATGACAACTGTTGTATCACGTAGCTGATCGAATTGCGTCTACGTACTGGTCGGAAATTTTATTCCACTGAAATACTTCCAGTGTGTATGGACGCGCATCAGGTGACTCTTTTGGGGCATTAATAAAATTGCTCAACGTCGTAATCCAAGCAGTCGATTCATTCGCCGGAAGAAGTGTTCCGTTTTTTCCATCATGAATTGCAGAAGGAATTCCATCGATTGCCGATGCAAATACTTTTTTTCCGCAAAGAGCTGCTTCAAGTGGAGCAATTCCAAAACCTTCTCCGTCTCCCGGAACCGAAATATTTGGCTGAACAAAGGCATCTATTGTGTTCAGAAGAGTTTTTTGAGCATCATCAGTAATCCTCCCAAGCATCACAACTTTATCATCAAGCTTATCATCTTGAACAATTTTTCTAATATTCTCGCGCTCTGGTCCATCTCCTGCAATAACATATAGTGTGTTGCGAGGAAGCTTTGGCAATACGCGCCGTATAAACCATGCGTGACCCTTTCTTGTTACGAGCCTGCCGGTTGTCGCGAGAATGCACTTATTGGCTATATTTCGATAGAGCAATTTACCTAATGCATTTCGAGCAATATTCGGATCATATAATACATCAGAAATTCCAGGCGGGATAACAAGCACGTTGCCAGAAACTTTACGTGCTAATAATTGAGACTTTGCATAATCACTAATAGCAATATATGTTGAAAAATTTCTGAAAAATAACCGTAGATACGCTTGATATATTAAGGAAGAGTACGACACGTCTAGCCCATGAACAGTTACGAGCACGGGTATGCGCTTAAGTTTCTGAATACAAAATCCAACCAACGAAAGCACTGGGTCTCCAAGATGCACAACATCCGCATCGCGAGCCATAAATAATGCACGCGGAATAATCAAAAGTATAAAGAGGATTGATCTAACTCGCGACACAAACAAGGATCCGCTCTGTACAGAGTTTACCAACGGCAATACTACGAGTTCTTTTTTTTCTTGTAATGAACGAATGAGCTCGAAGCTCAAACGCTCCATGCCTCCTGCATGCTCTCCATATGCACGCGAGATACAAAGAACTCGCAATGGTTTATTCATGGGTATTCCTATAGTAGGTACGCTTTCGCGTAAGATACAGAACTTCTTCCATTGCCATACGATTTCGATGAATCATGTCCGCAAGCAGGGAAATAAATAGCAATAAAAACCCAATGATCATAAAAATACCAGAAGCAGTTACAAGGGATCGGTACGGGGATGTTTGCCCCGTTTGCACGAAATGAATTAAAAGAAAAATACCCATGAGCACCCCTAGGGTTGAAATAATAATCCCTGGTAAGCCGATAAAATAGAATGGCTGATAATCTCTTACTGCACGAAAAATGATTGTCGCGGATTTAACAGCATACCTCCAAAGATTAGAGGCTACTCGAGATTCCCCAAATTCGCGCTGACCTCGAACCTTTAATGAAACCTCTGTCATGGAAATACCTTTAAATGCGAGGTCTATAAATGACTCTTGCGTATAGGTAAATCGACCAAATAACGTTAATCGTAATGCAGCTTCCCGAGAATACGCACGGAACCCGCAACTTACATCAGTAAAATCTTTTGAAGTAATTGCATTAATGAGCCGTACCATAAACTGGTTTCCCCATACTTTAATTGCTGGCATAGAAGGCCAATACTCTTCATTTGCGAATCTTGTAGTAGTAACGAATTCAAACTCATCATGCAAAATAGGATGCAGTAACTTTGGGATATCCTGAGGATCAAATTGCCCGTCAGCATCTATATTAACAATATAATCAGCGCCCATCTCTAACGCTCTTTGTAAGCCGGAATGAAATGCTGACCCAACTCCTTGCGGCTGGGGGTGCGAGACTACAACTGCACCGTTAGTACGAGCAATTTCTGCTGTTTGGTCTGTTGAGCCATCGTTTACAACAACAACGTGCATCGAATCTATACCCTCAATAGCACCTGGGATGCGCTTAATGACAGACGCTATCGTTTTCTCTTCGTTCAGCGCAGGAATAATAATAACCAATTGCTTACTCATGGCTTTGTGCTAGGAGACGGGGAAGGGGATGTTTTATCAATTTGTACCGGCACCACATCTAGAATAAGATTTCTCTCTTGGTCATACAAAATTGCACGATTCTCAGTGATAATCAGGGTGTCTCCATTTTTTGCCTTATCGTAAAATTTATTTGTTTTTCGAAGCGCCTCTACATCAGTGATAGTTGCAATAGTAGGTTCTGGATCATGTGGAATATCGATAATCTGGCGAGCCTTCTCTAAAATTTGAGCCGCAAGCTCTGCCCCAGTGTTCTGGGTCGCTTTTTTTGCTTCTTCCAATTCATGTGTAGCTTTTTGAAGCTCTTCTTGCGCAGCGCGCTTTTGGTTATCCGCTCGAACAAAAAGCACCACAACGGCAATAAGTACCACCAAAAACACAATGTTCACAAGAACTCGAGACGACGAACGCTTCTTTTTCTTTACAGGAGCGTCAACTGTTTTTTGTTCCGCCATATAGTAGGGATAGTATGGGAAATGAGGCCAAAAATCAAGGTATTACCTCCGGAGTAGGCGATGCGTCAAGGGTGTCCGGAAGGGGGGTTGCGGAAGGCTGGCTACTTGGGCTTGGTATAGGAGTTGAGCTGGGCAGCAACGCTGGCGCTGGGATAGGCGTACTGCTTTCCTCTAGTGAGGCTGGTGTGCTTATTTTTACGTCTTCTTTTACGCTAGGCTCTTCCTTTGCATTGCTCTCAGTGGTAATGCCGCTCACTATACCGCCTGTTGTATCTGATGGGCTTTTTGAGGTAATTGCAGTCCATGCAAATGGAATAGAGTTTGAAGCGGGAGTAGCAAGCCTAATCGTAAAACCTACATTCGTAGAATCAGAAATCCAATATGCGGGAGCTTCACCATATGCAGTGGCCTGAACAATAGGCGTATTTTGAAGTTTTGCGGTATAGGTAACAGCAAGTTGCTCAGCACCCTTTGCAATAGTTGCAACCCCGGCCTGACGCTTACTAATAGAGAATTCTCCTTGAACATCTGCATTCTTTGCCACAGTTAAACTTCCAAAAATTGTGGAGTCCCCCTGAACAGTGAGCGATTTTTGAATAGTAAGAACATCAATTACCAACACATCGCTTGATATTTGCGTTGCTGCCACAGAAGTTGCCAGGGACGCGGAAGGCGTGCCCTTTGATTGAGATAGAAGAGTCTGCACATCTGCAGAAAGAACTTTTACTTGATCTGCGAGCTGTTGCAACTGGGCAATATACGGATCGATATCCTCCATATACAACGGCTCGTTTGCAGGGTTTAATTTTGGCTGTATCACTGTTCCTGTTGCAAGATTTTTTACATATACAAATTGTTGGCCAGAAAGCTGCTCGATTGCTTGAAGTGCTCCAAGCATATCGACGTTAATTTCCTGACCCTTTTCTTCATTTCGTGAATAGAATGACCACGGAATAGTGACTCCGTTATAGTTTTTGTCATTTGGATCAAATAAGGAAAAATTGTGCGGGGAAAGCGTAGTAACGTTACCAGCTTCATCTCGAACCTTTAACTCAGAAGAGGAGGCTACGTCTTCTGCATATAACTGAACACCATCAGCAATAGAAGTAGTAGGAGCCGTTCCATTTCCGATAGCAAGAACTGTGGTTCCAGATGTTCCGAATGAAGTTGTACCAATGCCAACACTACCAGTACTGTCTATACGCACGACTTCGCGGATAGTTCCAGACCCTATAGGAGTTGTTTCAAATATCATGTATGACCCGAGATTGCTCGTAGAGGTGTAGTCTTCTGCTGCTGCTATTTGGAATCTTCCGCTAGAAGTGCTTTGGAATCCAGAGCTTTGTACATATCCTCGTCCACCCCACGCAGAAAGCTTGTCATCCGCCAATACCTTTGTAGGAGATGATTGAGTTCCTCGTGCTTTCCTTCCTAAGAAAGAGCCACCGCTCGCACTATCCGCGTATCCTGTTATTGAAGCAATTGCCGCTGCTGGCCCTTGAGCGTCCAATAAGAAACTCGGAGAAGACGTCCCAATTCCCACATTTCCAGAACTAATGATATTCAAATGGGCACTTGAGCTTCCATTTGCGCCGATACTAATAAGCCCTCCGTTTGAATTAATGTTCAACGCACTTCCACTTGCGGCCTGGTAAATACTTGCTGTCTCTGTGCCCGTGAAATAAATTTCATGAGACGAGCTATTTGCAAGAGTAAGCAGGCCGACAGGGCTTGAGGTTCCAAGGCCAAGAAAACCTCCTACACCCTTTACCCGAAGCCTTTCAATACCTTGCGTACGAAGCACAAAATCTGCTGCCGATGTGTTCTGTGAAGAGTCGAGCCCAAACAATCCATTCGAGTCATCAAGGAAAAACTCTGCTCTTCTGTTGTTGTGCCCTTCGTAATCATATAATTCATATCCAATTTTTGCGCCGTCGGTTCGAGAATTAATCTGGACAACTTTTGAATTTCCAAAAGTTGTTGCAAGATACCCTTCACCAAAAATTCCATTTCCTCGAACGTCCAGTGTTCCGGAAGGGGAAGTAGTCCCTATACCCAACTTATTGTCAGAATTATTCCAATATAGTCCATCATTATCTTGCTGTAATACTCCATCACTTCCTGCAAACAGAATCGATCCAGATGTTGCATTCGTATCAGTTGTCCCAATCTTTAGCTCATCAAGACTTACTGTGAGATTTTTATTTGCACCGTAGTCAGTGATAACAATTCCATCGCCAGCTTCAAGCACTCGCTCTCCGCTAATATTAGGATCCGTTGCAGCAACCAAAACCGGACTAGAATCAATGCCGTTTAATTGCGCCGGCGTTGCTGTTATTGTTGTGCCGCCTATTTTTAGAAGTCCCTTGATATCAAATACGCTTTCGTTCTCAAACGTAACAGCAGAACCTTCCCCAAACGTAACAAATGTATTGCTCGAATTATTCTTAATTACAAATTTCCCATTCCCCGAAAGCTCAATTGATTTTAATGAATTTTCTTGGACAGTTGATCGCTCAATAACCTGAGTGCTTGGAGATTCTTTTACAATTTGTGTTGCGGGCGCAGGAAGATTTTTTGTAAGCTGGGCAACAATTTTTTGTGTAATAGAATTTTCATCGATCGTTGGCGCAGGCTGAAGACTTTGAGATGCGAGCCTTTTAACTTCTTGCCACAAATCGCCTTGCCCCGTTGTAAGCGTATTTATCACAACCTTTACTTGATCAACCGCCGCTCGAAAATTCTGGCTCGCGACAGATTGCGCCAATAAAATTTCACGACTCAACCCTCCAACAAGCAACAATACAAATACCCCAAATGTTACTAGTCCAATTTTATACAGCCGCTTGTATGTTGTGTATCCAACCCTTAGTGCACCCGAGGATTCTTTTGGAGCATAGCGAGCAAATGCTTGTCGAGGATCGCTTAATATTAAGCTTTTGAGAATAGCAAGCCTTGCGCCTCGCGAAACAAGCTGAACGAGGGAATAGAGCGCGTATATACCTATACAAGCAAAGCCTATCAGCGTTGGGGCAAATAGCGCGGCAGTCGGAACGGGGAGTGTTCGAAATCCAATAAGCAAGCCTCCCCCCAGCATGAACACTGCAAGAAGAGAGGTAACAAGCCTGCGATGAAGCGTGGTGTAATTTGCATAAGAAATTAAAACTTCACCATTTTTCCCAACTGGCGCCTGTTGCGCAAAATTCGTTCCAGCTTCCGGAATAAGGAGAGTGCCTACCGTATTTGCATCAGGAAGATAGCGCTTTAGAAAGTATGTTATAAGCAGTATCGCGATCGTACTAATCGCAATACTCGCGGATAATGTCCTGCTATAGGTAACACTAATTACAAGTCCTGCTAATCCAATAAGCAGGAAAACAAACCAAATAATTCCATGTTGTATTTTACGAGCCAAGATACTTTGCAACTTTATCTACTAATTCATGAGGCGTAATGTGAGCCTTTACTACATAATCGGTTGCCTGTAATTTTTGCCCCATTTTTCGATCAACTTCTTGTGCCAAGTTTGTAAGCAATACTACGTTCAAATCGTGAAGCTTTGGATGTTTTCGAATATCTGTTAGCACCTCAAACCCGTCTTTCCGGGGAGTTACAACGTCTAAAAGCAGTAGGTCTGGTCGATCACCAGCAGAAAGCGCATCCCACACTTCCTGTCCGTCTCGAAATACGGTTATATCGTAGCCTGCTTTCTTTAGCAGAGTTTCATACATCATCGAGATATCTGGCTCATCTTCGACAAGAAAAATATGAGAGGGCTTAGGAGAAGATTCCATAGGGAAATTATGTGAAGGATAGAATATAAATACTGCTTTATTGTACCACGAATAGCCTCTGTATTGGGCGTGTGGATAACAATCTCAAAAAAGCTTGACAAGCCATTGCGCAGGAATACAATGCGTATGTTGACGTTTCGATACAGCACATTAACAACAGAATACGTGAGGCTAGATATGAGCCCCAGGAACATGAGAGGAGGTGGTCCAGCCGTATCTGCGTGTATTCGCTATGAAGTAAATAGCGTTTTCCCCGTCACTTCTGATTGAAATTCAGATTGGAGGAGTAAGTTCATGAAACGGATTGTGATGATTGCCTTGTTGGGCATGCTTGCAATGGTCTTTTCCGACACGGGTCAAGTGAATGCGGAAAAGGCAAAGAGTGGAACTCCCGCACTACAGGCCGCGGGAACACTCGCTGAATACAACAGTAGTACCGCTGCAGCGCCGGCATTTTCTGCCTTCGCTCTGCATGAAAGGCAGGTCGCCGCTTCGGCAGCTACAATTGCGGTGAAAAAAACACCGATGATGGCAGACGAGACACCGAAAGCGAGGATGCCTCACTTTCGGCAATTGCAATTTCGTGAAATTGTCAGCGGCAAAAGCCCGCTTTCCTGAACGTGACGCGCATCAACCAGAATTTAGGAGATTCGTCGTGAGACAACCCAGACCCCCTTAGGTACTCTATCCAGCTCACAGCTTGAGTACGTTTTCTGATTCAAATGCGATCGAGCGCATACATTTTCTCTCTAAGGATTGACGATGTGCGCAAGCATGAAGCATAAGCATCCCTAATGATGAAAATGTACTTTCTTCGGATTTCGTCCGAAACCCTCCCCTACAGCCCATCTTGTAACGTATAGCTACGTTGCAAGGTGGGCCTTTTTATTTATTCTTTGGTATACTGAAATTCCATGATAAAAAAATCCTTCCCCATACCAATTTTTATTCTTATTACGGGAATTGCAATCGCATTTTCTATACCATCGGTACAAGCTGCAACGACAGCAAAAACACCAGTAAAGGCAACGAGTAAGCAGCAACTCATCATCGACGTGTTGCCACTCTTTATAAAAACATACGGCAACGATCCATCTAATACCGAAAAAGCGTGGTGGAGAAAGCGTATTTCCTGTGGAGAAATTACATCTGAAGCAAAGCTCGTATCCTCAATGACGTACCACAAATCGAAAGGGGTCCGAAAAGGCCCTGACACAATTTGCGGGCAAAAACCAGCTGAGGGCAGCTCATCTTCTTCCTCTTCTGTTGCAAGAAAGAGTATCGCAGGTATTGGATCACACCCCGCGGGAGAAGTAGTGCGTATCGGAATAACTAATACTGATGGATCGGCTATTACAGTTACATCAAATGGCAAGTTTCAAATTAGAGAGGGCGCAACAAAAGTACTTGCAACAATGACTCCTGAAAAAAAGATTTCTGTCAGCTTTTCTGGTGGGCAGTACCACATCCGAGGAGACTGGAAGAGCTATGATACAAAAAATAAAATCCGATTCGTTCCACTGAACGGAGCAATTATGCAAATACTCAGTTATCACGATCCTTCTGTTACATATAAGGGCAAAGACTATAATCGCTTTAGGGGCGTTATCGAAATCCGAAAATGCACCGGGTGCAATGAGCTGTGGGCTATTAACGAACTTCGCGTAGAAGATTACTTAAAGGGATTAGGGGAAACTTCCGGAGAAGGCCCAGAACAATACGTTGAAGCTCTTGGAATCGCAGCTCGAACATACGTGCTATATCACAAAATTGTGACGGGAGGCCGTTCGGAGACAAAAGACTTCGACATTACAAATACTCCAAACGATCAGATATACCGAGGATATGAATACGAAATTATCACCCCGCGAATGTCATCGTTATTCAAAAAAGTTCGCGGAGTTATTATTACTGACAGCGAAGCAGACAAACCTGTTGCTTCTATATACTTTTCCGATTCAGACGGTCGCACTCGTAGCGCTAAAGAAGCCTGGAATACAAGTCGCTTCCCGCATTTGCAAAAATCTGTACCAGATCCATACCATGCTTCATCAAGGTGCCTTGGGCACTGCGTGGGAATGAGTGCGCAAGGAGCATACGGCTTTGCAAAAGCAAAGGATTGGACATACGCAAAAATTCTCAGTTACTACTACCAAGGAATTCATTTAGTAAAAGCATATTAAAAGAATAATTGTTTTATGGGCCAGAGGGCATGTATCATACATGCATGAAACTCTGGCTCATTGCAGAAAACTGGCCCCCTCGTATTGGCGGGATTGAACGGTACCTTTATGGCATTGCATCCCACATTCCACAGGGGGATATTCGCGTATTTGCACCAAAAGAATCTCATCAAGGCGGAGTAGATGAACCGTATGTAACTCGGAAACGCTTTTTCTGGAAACCTCTTTGGCCATCGTGGCTCCCGTTATTTGTATCACTCAAGAAACAGGCACTTACTTCTCGCCCCGATGTTATTTTGTGCGGGAAGGCTCTTATGGAGGGCCACATTGCGCTTTTCCTCAAACGCATCATGGGGATTCCATATGTTGTATGTACATATGGAATGGAAATTGCAACCTGGAGCTCGCAACCTAAAAACAGAAAACGATTGGTTACCGTCCTCACACATGCAGACAAAGTGCTTTGTATTAACAAGCAAACACAACAAGACTTAGAAACTCTCGGGGTACCTGTGGATCGATTAGCAATACTATACCCGGGCATACATCCAGAA
>JBPOIM010000052.1:0-16156 GCA_052034485.1 Candidatus Anderseniibacteriota bacterium
AAGGGCAGTCAATTGCAGAACGAATTACTGTATTGCAGGGCGAATTAGATGCGCAGCAAAAGCGTCGTATTGCGTTGTTACAAGAAGGGAAGCCTCTCATTAGTATGGAGCAGCAGGTAAAGTTCGCATACGATGCATTGCTTCATGTTCGAGAACGAGAACAGGTAAGTGGAAAGCTCAAAACGCTTCCGCATACGTTTGTTATTGTCGGTTGGATTCCAAGTATGTTCTTCAAGCAGTTTTCTGGACGAATAGAGCACGCATTTCCGTCAGCGGCAGTATCGGAGGTTGCTATGATTGAATCCGACAAGCCTCCTATTATGTTGAACAACGGAAAGGCTATCCAACCATTTGAAGCTGTTACGAATCTGTACGGAAAGCCTGGGTACCGTGAACTTGATCCGTCTGGTCCGCTTTCTTTATTTTTCTTAATTGCATTTGGGTTGGCGTTAACTGATGCTGGGTACGGTATCTTGTTGATGGTTGGAACGCTTGTTGCAGAAAAATTCTTCCGCTTAAAGCGTGAAATGAAAAAGATGGTACGACTGTTGTTCTTGGGAGGAGCAATGACATTTGTATTAGGAGCGCTGACTGGTGGTTGGTTTGGAATTACGCTTGAAACACTTCCGGATAGCGCAATAAAGCACCTATTGTTGAGCATGAAAGTACTTGACCCGATCACTCAGCCGATGGGTTTGCTTGCATGGGCATTTGCCTTGGGAATGATTCAGCTCCTGTTTGCGTGGGTAGTGAAGGGTATTTCTTCTTGGAGGCTTGGTAATAAAACGGATGCAATACTCGACAATGCGCCGTGGGTGTTTATTGTGCTTTCGCTTATGGCGTGGGTTGCAACGCTTGCAGGAGTATTTCCTGCTTCCTTAACAAAGCCCACATTATGGACCGTATGGATTGCGGTTGCGGTAGTAGTGGCAACACAAGGACGCTCATATAAAAACCCATTGTTGAAAGTTGGTGGTGGAGTGTTGAGCTTGTTTGGGCTCATGAGCTTTGTAAGCGATACGCTCAGCTACTCTCGCTTGCTCGCACTTGGACTGGCTACAGGCATTATCGGATTCGTGGTGAATTTGCTTGCGGGTATGGCAATCGCGCAAATTCCGTTTGTTGGATTTGTGGTTGCCATTGGTATTTTGGTTATCGGTCATACGTTTAATTTGGGCATCAATGCACTGGGTGCATTTATCCATTCTGGCCGGTTACAGTTTGTGGAGTTCTTCCCTAAATTCTTGGAAGGGGGTGGATTGCCCTACAAGCCGTTAGGCCGTGTGAGCCGGTACGTAGACAACCCAAAAGAATTTACGTAGAAGAAGAACAACGCAACATGAGATATTCAATTATTAATTATTAAATAACAACAATTATATGGAATTCGGATTATTTTTAGCATTAGTAGGAGCTGCAATGGCAGCAATGGTAGCAGGAATCGGGTCTATCCTCGGAGTACGAAGCGTTGGTCTTGCAAGCGCAGGGCTCGTTTCAGAAGATCCAGATAAGTTTGGTAAAGTATTGCTCTTAACAGCACTTCCTGGATCCCAAGGTATTTATGGGTTCTTGGCTGCAATTATTATTGCAAACAAGATTGGTATTTTATCTGGGGCTCCCGTGTATGTTTCGTTGGAGCAAGGGTGGCAAATTATTATTGCAACACTTCCTGTCGCAGTGTCATGTTTACTTTCGGCGTTGTATCAGGGAAAGCTTGCAAGTGCTGGTGTAAACATCACCGCAAAGCAGCCTGATGCATCTGGAAAAGGAGTTATCTTGGCGGCTATCGTTGAAACATACGCGGTATTGGGACTTCTTATTACCATCTTGCTCGTAAACGGAATGAAGTTCTCCTAAGTATTTGAGGGATATTCATCATGTCATTGACGAAGTTACAAGAGAAGATCATTCAAGACGCAACTGCGAAGGCTGCGGAGATTACAAAATCTTTTGCTGCGCAAAAAGCGGAGCGTGAAGAGAGGGTTCGTAATGTTGCGCGTAGACTAGAAGAAGACATTATCGACCAAGCACAAAAAGAAGCAGAGCATATATCTGCGCGCGCATTGCAGGATGCGAAGATGAAGATGCGCTCAAAGATCTTGTACGATAAGCAAAAGCAGCTTGATGTGTTAGAGCAGGCGTTTTTACAGCAATTGCTCGATATGCCGAAAGAAGAATCGAAAGAGATGATAGAAAAACTCTTGAAGCATGTTCCCAAAAAAGAAAAAGGAACAATTGTTGCAGGAGAAGTATCTCATAAAGCTGTAGTAGCGCTGTGCGACTCTACGGAGCACACCGTTGCAAAAGAGCCAATCGCCGGAGAAGGTGGATTTATTTTCCGTGGAGACAAGAGTGAAGTAGACCTTACGTTTACGAACCTTGTTCGACAGGTGTTTTTGCATCATCGTTCTGAAATTGCTCACGTGTTATTCCGATAAGTATGCCGCATACTGATCCATCATTTCTTATAGGTGTGATTCGAGAAAAAGAAAAACAATTTCTCGATTCTGACCGATATGTTCGTATTGTGCAGTCTCCAAGTGTAGAGGGTGGCCTCGCCGCGCTTTCGGATACCGTGTACGGACGTTGGATGAAGGAGCCATATTCTGTTGCAGGAGCACTTGCTGCACTGGATGCTCATGCAAAAGAAGAAATGGATTGGATCTTTGACTATTTAGATGCCCCGCGTGTTCGCTTATTCGTAAGTGCACAGGCGGATGCGTTGAATATTGTTGATGCATTGTTCGCGTGGAAGCAGGGAGAGTCTACGTTCGAACTTTCATCACAGCTCGGATCGCTTTCTCAAGAAAAGCTGTTTGATGCGGTGTGGAATAATGTATCGCTTACAGGAGTTGGGCCATGGGGCGCAATTATTGCGGATGAACGCGCACGGGCACAGGAAGCAACCTGGAGCCAATCTCAAGTGCTTGGTCGTATGGCCGGTCGTGTTGTGGAAGTGCTCTTCGCGCTTGCGGATACGCCGTTGATGCGCGAACTAGCAGCGCTTGTTGCCCATAAGGCAATGGTAGAAGTAGTGCTGCGTAAGCAAGAGCCACTTGCGCTCTCTGCCAAGATGATAACCTCGCTTCATGGAGAAGCTCTTGCGCACGCAGCGTCTGTACCAGAACTTGTACAAGCGCTTACCGCATTGGGATACACACAATTTTCAACACAAGCTTTAGAAGAAGTAGAGTCTCACATAGATGCAACTGCGTACGAGCTGGCATGGGACACAGAATTACTTCATGCAGTACGCCGTCATCGACTGGATGTTTCTGGATACGATCCTATTATCGCGTACTGGTTTGGAAAACAAATGGAAGGAAGAAGTTTGCGATTTATGATTTCTGCAAAAGCATCTGGTATGTCAGAAGAAAAAGCGCAGAGCTTCTTACGTCCGTATTATCAGTATTCATTCCTATGAGCAATCTTCACACTACCGCATATATTGGCCGTACCGGGCAGGGGTTAGGGTTCCAACTTGCCGGAATAGAAGTTGTTGAGGCGGCAACGCCAGAGCAGGCAATAGTCCTCCTGCAAAAAATGGTTCAAGGAGGAGAATACGGAATTATCTTTATGGATGAAACGCTGGCAGAAGGGCACCTCGATGAAATTGGGACATTAAACGAACGGCCGCTTCCTTCCATTCTTCTTCTCCCTTCGGGTGAAGGAGGTAAGAGGGTCGCAGCGATGTCGTTGCAGCGCCTTATGGTGAAAGCAGTTGGATCCGATATTTTTAATACCTAGTGATTATTACGTACAAAACTATGACGAACACGATAGAAGGAAAAATTATAAAAGTGGCAGGTCCGTTAGTGGTTGCCGAGGCCATGAGCGGAAGCAAAATGTATGACGTTGTCCGCGTGGGCAGTCAGGAACTTATCGGAGAAATTATTGAGCTGAAAGAAGATACTGCTTCTATTCAGGTATACGAAGAAACATCCGGGCTCACCGTTGGTGACGCTGTAGTGTCTTTGGGCAGGCCGCTTTCTTTGTTACTTGGGCCGGGAATGCTTGGTGCTATTTACGATGGTATCCAGCGTCCACTTGATGTAATTCGAGAACAAAGCGGTGCGTTTATTGCTCGTGGGTTGCAGGCATCTGGATTAAATGAAGAAGCGAAGTGGGATTTTGTTCCAACTGCAAAAGAGGGAGATGCCGTATCTGGCGGAGACGTTCTTGGAACGGTGAAGGAGCAAGGGTTGTTTGATCACAAAATTATGGTTCCGCCTACGGTGTCTGGAACAGTTACATCTATTACCGGTGGGTCATACACCGTTCGCGAAACTGTTGCAGTAATCACCATGGAAGATGGATCAACGCACGAGGTGCGCCTTGCGCAGGAATGGCCAATTCGTCAGGCTCGTCCTGTTGGGAAGAAGATTGTTCCAACACTTCCGCTTGTTACCGGTCAGCGAGTTATTGATACATTTTTCCCTGTTGCAAAAGGTGGAGCAGCAGCTATTCCTGGTCCGTTCGGATCTGGAAAGTCTGTTGCGCAGCAGCAGCTGGCAAAGTGGTCTGATGCTGATATTATCGTGTACATCGGTTGCGGAGAGCGCGGAAACGAAATGACAGACGTACTAATGGAGTTCCCAGAATTGAAAGACCCTCGAACTGGCCAGTCACTGATGAAGCGAACAATCCTGATTGCAAATACTTCAAATATGCCGGTTGCGGCTCGTGAAGCGTCTGTGTACACGGGAATGACCATTGCAGAATACTACCGCGATATGGGATACGCAGTTGCGCTCATGGCAGACTCTACATCCAGGTGGGCAGAGGCACTTCGAGAAATTTCCGGACGACTTGAAGAAATGCCTGGAGACGAAGGGTACCCTGCATACCTCGGTTCTCGAACGGCTGCGTTTTATGAACGTGCAGGAATTGTAGAAGCGCTTGGATCACCACAGCGTATTGGTTCGCTTACTGCCGTTGGAGCAGTTTCCCCGCCCGGTGGAGACTTGTCTGAACCAGTAACGCAAAACACACTCAGCGTAGTAAAAGTATTCTGGGGATTAGAAGAGCGACTTGCGTATCGTCGTCATTACCCAGCAGTAAACTGGCTTACCAGCTACTCGCTGTATGCAGACCAGTTAGCGTCATTCTACAAAGAGCAAGCTGGGCAAGACTGGAGCCGTTTGCGAAGCGAAGCAATGACCATTTTGCAAAACGAAGCTTCGTTGGAAGAAGTAGTGCGATTGGTCGGGCTTGAAGCATTAAGCAAACAAGAACAGTTGCTGTTGCACGTTGCTCGTATGATCCGAGAAGACTACCTCCAGCAGAGTGCGTTTGATGAAGTGGACACGTACACATCACTCAAGAAACAGTACGCAATGCTTGGAGCAATTATCTCATTGTATGAAACAGCAAAGGCTCGATTAGAAAAAGCAGACTTCGCAATGAAGGACTTTCTTGCAATGCCAGTGCTTGTTTCTATCGCTCGCGCAAAGCTTATCCCAGAAAAGGAAGTTGAGTCTGCATTTAAAGCGCTTGGCCAGCAGATTACTCAAGAAGTTTCTGCGCTTGCAGGAGCTGAAGTTCTTGAATCTATTTCCGCGTAACCACACCACACTATGCTTACAGAATATAAAACAACATCACAGGTAAAAGGACCTCTCTTAATTGTTGAAGGGGTCAAGGGCGCTGCATACGACGAATTGGTGGAAGTTGAACTTCCATCTGGCGAACAGCGACGAGGAAAAGTTCTTGAAGTACATGGCAGTCAGGCTGTTATTCAGATGTTTGAAGGAACAACAGGCTTGGACGTTTCTTCTACAAAAATCCGATTCCAGGGTAAAGCGCTTACGCTTCCAGTATCTTCTGATATCTTAGGGCGTACGTTCTCTGGTGCAGGAAAGCCAATCGACGGGCAGCCAAATATTATTCCTGATCAGGAAATCGATATTAACGGTTCTCCAATTAATCCTGCTGCGCGTGCGTACCCGGACGATTTTATTCAGACTGGAATATCAACAATCGACGGAATGAACACGTTGGTACTCGGGCAGAAGCTTCCTATTTTCTCCGGAAGCGGATTGCCACACTCACTGCTTGCAGCGCAAATTGCTCGACAAGCTGCAGTGCCATCTGCGTCTAAAAAGAAAGGTGGAGCAATTGAGTTTGCCGTTGTGTTTGCGGCGATGGGAATTACATTCGAAGAAGCGGAATTTTTCCGAAACGAATTTGCAAGTCAAGGTGCAATCGATCGTTCTGTTCTGTTCATTAACCTTGCAAACGATCCTGCAGTAGAACGTATTGCAACGCCGCGCATGGCATTAACTGCAGCGGAATATCTTGCGTTTACATTGCACATGCACGTGTTGGTAATTATGACCGACATGACAAAGTACGCAGAAGCACTTCGTGAAATTAGCTCCGCGCGCAAAGAAGTTCCTGGTCGCCGTGGATACCCTGGGTACCTATACTCCGACCTTGCAACGCTGTACGAACGAGCGGGAAGAATCCATGGAGAAGAAGGATCTATTACGCAGATTCCAATTCTTTCTATGCCAGAAGATGACAAGACTCACCCAATTCCCGACCTTACCGGATACATTACCGAAGGGCAGATTGTACTTGGACGAGAATTGCACCAGAAAGGTATTTACCCACCAGTGCAGGTACTTGGTTCCTTGTCTCGTTTGATGCCGAAAGGTATTGGGGAAGGAAAGACGCGAGAAGACCATAGCGGAGTTGCAAACCAGTTGTTTGCTTCCTATGCGCGTGGACTTGAAGTGCGAGAACTCGCAATCATCTTGGGAGAAGGTGCGCTTACTGACACAGACCGAAAATATATTCAATTCGTAGACCAATTTGAAAAGGAATTTGTACGACAAGGTGCTGACGAAAACCGTTCTATTGAAGACACGCTAACTATTGGTTGGAAGCTTATTTCTCTCCTTCCAGAGAGCGAATTAAAGCGCGTAAAGCCAGAACACTTAGCAAAGTATGGCACAGCGAATTAATCCTACTCGAATGGAGTTGCTCCGCTTGAAAAAGCGGAGTGCTCTCGCGCGCAAAGGGCATAAGCTGCTCAAGGACAAGCGCGACGGATTAATGCGAGAATTCTTGCAGATTATTCGCAGCGCGCGTGAGTTGCGCGAGCAAGTAGACGCATTGCTTGCAAAAGCGGGGCAACACTTTGTGTTGGCGCAAGCAAGTATGAACCAACCAGCTATTGATTTGCTTTCATCTATTCGCCTATTTTCCGTAGCTGCATCGGTACAAGAAAAAAACGTGATGGGCGTGCGTTTGCCAGAGTTTGATATTCACTTGGAAAAAAGCGGACAAACATACGGCACATGGGAAACATCGGCGGAGCTTGATATTGCGATGAAATATTTTCAAGAAGCGCTCCCGCTTCTTATGAAGCTTGCAGCAATTGAAAAGTCTGCAGAGTTGATGGCGCAAGAAATTGAAAAAACTCGCCGACGAGTAAATGCATTGGAATATGTGTTGATTCCGCAGCTCGCACAGCAAAGCAAATACATTCGTATGAAGTTAGACGAATACGAACGCGCAGCCATCATTACAACGATGATGGTAAAAAACACCATCGGGTAAATTTTATAGCGCAAGAGTGTGCGATTGAAAAAGCGCTCGAGTCTTTGTATTATGCAATGCTGGTGTGTTCGGGATGCTTTTTTACAATTATGGAGGCTCATCATGGGGAGAGTGTTTACGTGGGGTCAGATCAAGAACCGAGAAATTCCGCAGCCCTCTTCCTTTCAAAGGGTTGTTGAGCATATGCAAGACAAGCTTGTGCCTGCGGAGGCTGTTACGGGAGTACTTCTGCTTGGTTCAGTGATAGGCGGAACTTCGAACGTTCGAAGCGACATTGATATGCTCGTCCTTTATTCTGATGCACGAGAGAAAAGCGTTCTTTCTCTTGTCGGAAAGATTGTGGAGTTTGCCAATCTACTGTGTGTTCCGGTAGAGCCAATCTTGATTTCGCAGGAATTAGCACAGAAAGGTATTCATACGATTACCCATTCGTTTTTTGACCATCTCGCTAAGGCTGCAAAATCGGAAGGGCTTATCAAGGGGGATCCGGTGCAATGTATTTCAATGCAGTGCGCAGTGGATCTTAAGACATGCGTTAGGCAGTATCTTCAAAGCAAGATTCGGTATTTTGTGAGGCAGATTACGCTGTCCGTTCAATCCTCCAATCAAGAAGTCTGTCGTTTTTGTGGAAAGGTGTTAGATTTTCCTCTCCATATTTGTAGGATGATGCTTCGTGTGTGGGGAGAGGATGTTCCGTTGGGGGATCGGAAAAGTATTGTGACGGCTTATTCACGTAGTGAGTGTGTTACGCCAGTGATGAGAGATATTCTTCAAGATCTTCTCGGTCTCAATTGTCATTACGATCAAGAGCTCACGCATCAGCTCAAGAAGCCTTCTCGCCAAAAGTACGAGGCAATAATTTCACAGATTAGTAGTGAAGGTGCGCTTTTAGCGTTGCGGTTCGCGAAGCTAAATGCACAGCTTCTGTTGTAGATTAACGGCAATGTACGTATGCCCTGCTCATTTTTGAGCGGGGCTTTTATATATACTTGACTTTTTTAATAAAAATGATTATAATTATAGGTTGGTTGTATTTCTGAAGTTCCAAACCTCCGTATAGAAACAAGGAGATTTTCCATGAGACGTCTGAATAACGGTCTTGTACATCACAATTTTGCCCAGTTATCTCAAGCGTGCCGTGGGCATCGCGTTGAGATTCAGTATGAAAGCGAAAAGCCATTCGTATTGCCGGAGAAAATTCGGCAATATGAAGAAGAACTCAAGGTCTATTGGCTCAACGAAAGTCCAGATCTCAGGGACTATGAGTCAATTGTCTGCGTGTTCCAGGCGGCCACGTGGCAGAGATCGGGTCCTGGTATTGAAGTTGGACAGATTCTGTTGCAGATGTGTCCGACAACCTACTTCTCGTTCCTCTTCAGTAACTACAGTCTCGACGTTCCGTTGTCTGACGGGAATACATTGAGAAACATGTACGACAACGGCGACTTCGGGTTGTTTCGCCAGGAGCCTCGAGGTGCGTTTCCTCGGGGGGTGGGAGTTGAGCATTTCAATTTCCCGAAGTTCGGCAATAGCCTCGGCATCACCGTTTCGGTGGTGTCCGCGGACTCAAAGCTGATCATCGCGAAGAGAAGTGGAAGCTCAGCCGTTGCGAGAGACAAGGGGAACTGGTTGTGCGCTGTGGGTACTCAAGTGAAACGTCATCATAGTCGTTTTCTGAACCCCATCACAAATAAGCCGTGTCCGTTCACTTCTGCGGAGCAAGGTCTGCGTGATGAAATGGGGGAAGCGGTCAGCAAAAGTTGCGACGCCCCTCTTTGCCTCGGGATCGTATACCGGGAAGACTGTCAGCATTGCGAGCTTCTGTACGAAGTTGTGTCACAACTTCCTGCGCAAGAGCTGATTGATCTCTGGCAGAAAACGGAAGTGCCAGACAAAAGGGAGATTGAACGGATCGAAGCGATCGATCTAAAGTCTCCCGAAGCTCTGGTTGCTCACCTGTGTGACCAGAGTAACCGGTGGTCTCCACAGCACGCTGCGGGCGCATTCCACAGTGCGGCGCGAAGATTTCCGGAAGAGTTGAGGGGCTTCGGATTGCAGCTGTGAGAAAGGCGACCTACGGGTCTTGGATGTGCATAGTGCATGCCCCAAGACCCGTTTTTTTATATAGAAAATCCCGGTATACAAGGCGTGTTGTATACCGGGCGTTTGTTGGGGTGGGTTAGTGTTGCGGCCTGCGTGCGTTGTGGATTGCAAGGGCGATCTCGTTTTTCGATATCTCCCAGAGTGTTCCAAAGTTCGCTTTTCTTGTATCTTTCTTGTCTTCTTTGTCGAGGATTATGTCCCATCGTCGCTCTTGTATTTTCCCCTCAAGGGTCATCATAGTTCTTTCTTCGGTGGAAAATTTACCAACAATGTCTTTTTCTGCTGATTTGTCTGCGAGGATCTTGAGCGCGATGAAGATATCCTGAGTAAAGCCGAATGGAGGAAAGCGCACAAAACGATTATCTGCAATGACGTGTAGTTCAGAAGTTCCGTTTCGTTTTATTTCGACAAAAGAAAGAAGGAGGGTGAGCCGGTTGTTCAGTGCGACATAAAACCCCTCGCACATCATTTGGAGTGCAGCGTTTTCGCTAAATTTGGGTAAGTTTTCTGCCATGTCTGCCCCTTTCTTTTTCTTGGGGTGTTTGTTTGGAAAAGAGCACTGTCTCAAAGGTATGTTTGTTTCGGAGATTTGTGAAGTTGACTCATTTTGGGGTTTATAGTTTTCACCTTTTGTTATTTTTTTAATGCGAGCATACTGCATCGTAGGTAAGGAGTAGTTCCTTCGCCAATATATCAAGTGCGTGTTCTTGTATGCGGAGGTGCTGTTATGATGTGGATACTGGTGGTTGGAGGTATTGTTGCGTTTGTGATGATTGTCTGTGGTTGTGTCTTGTGCCTGAGGCGTCCTGTTCGCGACGAATGGAGTGAATACACCATTCAATTTCGAGATTACGTAGAGCAGAAGCGAAAAACCATGTGTCAGGGAGGGCTTCATTGTGACCTTAGTATTAGATCTTTGTTGTGTGCTTTTATTGTTGAGCGGAGGGGAACTTCTCCCTTTGCTGGAGATACTACGCGGCAGCTATTACGGAAATTTATGCTGGAAAACGGACTTTCTGAATATTCCTAAAAGGGAGAGAGCTATGGACGCACAAACCCCCATGAACATTGTCGCCATTTTCGATAAAAAGACCGGAGAGAGATTCATCTTTTTCTATGACGATGTTAGTGGAGATGAATTGCGTAGACTGGTGGATAGCTTTGTCGCAAACCCTGACCTTAACTTTACGGAGGATAATGCCCTGAACGTAAAGAGCAAAATCAAAATGCCGCCCCCTCAAGTAGATTGACTGGGCGTGCCCCCTGCTGGTGTATGCCAGCAGGTTTTTCTTTTTCTTCATACTGTTTTTGCTGTAAAAAGTTATCTAGCGTAGTATGATACGGCTATGGTGAATATTCGATCACTCCTTATAAACGACATAACGTTTGCAATTGGCATGGCAATTGAAGCGGGGGATTTGCCTGGGCACGAGCATAAGGCGACTATTGTTGTAAAAAAGAACGAGGATACTTCCCATGGGCATTATGCCAGTCCAGTTGCCCTTGGGCTTGCCAAGGTTGTTCAGAAGGCCCCGTTAGAGGTTGCCAAGGCGATAGTTGCCCATATGCCAGAGCGGGAATACATTGACCATACAGAAGCTGCAGCTCCGGGGTTTGTAAACATTACGATTAGTAGCAAATATCTTGCATCGCGACTGGATGATATTCCGAATGAAAATATTTGTGAGGCTTGTAATATAGGGCAGGGTAAAACCATTAACATGGAATTTATATCTGCAAACCCAACGGGTCCGCTTACGCTTGGGAATGCTCGAACTGCCTTTTCCGCTGACACACTTGCGAACGTATTTGAATGTGCTGGGTACAATGTGATTCGCGAATATTACATTAATGATGCGGGAGAGCAGATTGGTAGGCTTGGGCAGTCGGTAGCGCGAAGAATGTTGCAACAGCAAGGAGTTGATGTTGAATTTCCTGAAGACCTATACCAGGGAGACTATATTGCCGACATGGCCAAAGACATTGCAGAAGAATATGCAGAAACGCATGGTAAAACATTTACGGAATCTGATTTGGAAGATGCAGCGCTCATGCAAGAGGTGAGCACGAAGGCGATGCAGGTATGTCTTGGAGCTATTAAGAAAACAATTTCAGAAGACTTGCATATTGCATTTGATGTATGGGCATCTGAACGCGCGGTACGAGATAGCGGAGCAATTGAGCATGTGCTGAAGGCGCTCGATGAAAAGGGGTTGATGTACGAAAAAGATGGAGCAAAGTTTTTGAAGACGACGCAGTTTGGAGACGACCAGGATAGAGTGATGGTTAAAACAAACGGATCGTATGCATATATTGCTCCAGATGTTGCATATCATCAGGAAAAATTCGATAGAAATTTTGATCTGATTTTTACGTACTTAGGAGCAGATCACCAGGGCCATATTCCAAAATTACAAGCAGCTTTAAAAGCGCTTGGAAACGATACGTCAAAGCTCCATATGGTAGTTGCGCAGTTTCTTGTAATTACGAGAGGTGGCGAGCAAGTTGCGCTTTCAAAGCGCAGGGGGAATGTGTATTCTCCAAAAGATTTGATTCATGAAATTGGATACGATGCTGCACGATTTTTCATGGTGCAGCATGCACTTGATGGCCACATGGCTCTTGATATCGACATTGCAAAAGAAAAAAGCGATCGCAACCCGGTGTACTACATTCAGTACGCGTATGTTCGATTGCAATCTATTGTTCGAAAAGCAAAGGAACAAGGAATGATGCTTGATGGAGATGAAACACACAAAGATGTTCCGGTTATTTTATTTGAAGAAGCCGAAAAGGAATTGGCGCTGAAAATTATGCAATTTCCAGAAGCAATCGAAGATATCGCGTCCTCGTTTTATGTGCATCAGTTGCCCTATTTTGCATACGACCTCGCGAGAGCGGTTCACACATTTTATCGCGATGTAAAGGTATTAAGTGAGAGCGACGAAACGTTGCGAATGAGCCGCTTGCAAGTGGCTATTTCTGCTCGTTTTGTGTTGGGAAAAGTGCTTGATTTGCTTGGAATCGGCAAACCTGATGTAATGTAGATATGAGAATAGGAATAGATGCCCATATTATCTTAAAAGAGCATAAGCGGTACGACCGACGTATTGCTCGCTATACAGAAGATCTTATCTTGAATCTTCTAGATTCTGATAAGCAGAAGGAGCACACTTGGGTACTCTTTTTTGACAGTCGTATGAAAAATACGAAAAAGTTTGAACGGGAAAACGTAGAGATTCATCATTTCCCGTTTGTGCAATACAGGCAGTATATGCCAGTGCTGTATTCCCACATGCTTATTTCTGGGTTCTTAACTGCTGCGCGTCTCGATGTGTTTCATTCTCCGGAAGGGCTTATTCCGTTTTTGTATCCGGGAAGAATTATTACAACTTTTCACTATGTGCCGCGCGGAGAAGGTGAAAGCAACGTGTTTGTTCGCACGTTCATCTTGGGGGCGCGAGTTGCATTTTCGACATTATGTGCGCGAGCAGAACGGATTATTGTAAACAAGCCGTCTGACAAAGCATTGCTTAGTAAAAAACATAAATACCCAGCGTCTCGTATCGTTGTAATGGAGGATGACGACTTAAATCAGGTTGACTGGGGAAAGCGAGTAAAGGAACTGAAGAAGCTCTACACGCTTGTTGGGAAAAAATAATATGAAAGAAGTTTCTTCGCATGTAACAAGCGATGAGCTCGAGCGTGGCATTCTTGCGTATTGGGATTCGGAGCAGATTTTCGAAAAATCTTTGGAGCAACATAAGGATAAAGAGTTGTTTGCGTTTTATGATGGTCCGCCGTACGCAACAGGGAAGCCGCACTATGGTCACGTGTTGCAGTCCGCAATTAAAGATACGGTGTTGCGATACAAGACAATGCGCGGGTATTATGTGCCTCGTCGTGTTGGATGGGATACGCACGGGCTACCAATTGAAAACTTGGTAGAAAAAGAGCTGGGCATTACATCGAAAAAACAAATTGAAGACGACATTGCTACGTTTAACAAAAAATGTCGAGAAACGGTGTATCTATACGTAGATTCGTTCCGCAGTACTCTCAAAAGAATTGGGAGATGGGCAGATTATGGTGGTGAATATTCAACATTGGATCGTAATTACATGGAATCGGAATGGTGGGTGTTTCAGCAATTATGGAATCGGGATTTAGTCTACAAGTCATTCCGCTCAACTCCGTACTGTACTCGATGCGCAACGCCACTTTCTAACTTCGAAGTTTCAAGTAGCTACAAAGATAAAAGGGACATGACGGTGTATGTCAGTCTTCAGACAAATCAACAACCGCAGTTATTGATTTGGACAACGACTCCATGGACACTGCCTGCGAACGTTGCCGTTGCGTATAATCCAGAGCTTGCGTATGTGGTAGTAGAGGCGGATGGTCGGCAGGTTGTCATGGCAAAAGACAGGGTTAAGGCAGTCTTTGGTGAAGATGCGATTATCGTTCGCGATATGCCTGCAGAGGAACTTGCAGATATAACATATACGTCGATGTATGAATCGTCGTTGACTGATGATGAGAAAAAGCAAGCATTTCGCCTCGTTGCCAGCGATCATGTAACAGCTGAAGATGGTACGGGCTTGGTACACATGGCGCCTGCATTTGGAGAAGAAGATTATGAAGTTGGGAAAAAAGAAAATCTTCCAATATTGCGAACCGTGGGAACAACAGGGTTATTTTTGGATACGGTGCCAGTGTGGGGCGGAAGAAATATCTTTGAAGCGCAAAAAGATATTATTGCAGATCTGAAAGCACGCGGCATATTAGTAAAGCAAGAATTAATTACTCATAGCTACCCGTTTTGTTGGAGATGCGATACGCCACTGATTTACTTCGCGCTGGATTCTTGGTTTGTAAAAATTTCGAGCATTAAAGAGCATATGCTCCAGAGCAATAAGAATATTCATTGGGTGCCAGAGCATGTAAAACAGGGAAGATTTGCAAAGGGAATAGAGTCTGCTCCCGATTGGTCTATTTCTCGAAATAGATTTTGGAGCGTGCCGATGCCAATTTGGGAGTGTGATGCGTGCGAGGAGCGTGTATGCGTTGGAAGTATTGCCGAGCTCCAAAAACTGTCTGGCGCTTCCGATGAAGCGGTTGCAGATATTCATCGTCCATATGTAGATGACATTATCTGGGCCCATGAAGGGTGCACAGGAACAATGCGTCGTATTCCCGAGGTACTTGATGTGTGGTTTGATTCCGGAAGTATGCCGTATAGCCAATGGCATTATCCGTTTGAAAATAAGGAGTTGGTGCAGGATGGGTACCCGGCAGACTTTATCGCAGAGAGCATTGAGATGACCCGTGCATGGTTTTACGTATTGCACGTACTTGCAACAGCACTTACGGAAGAAGATCTAGGGCTTGGTGTCCATAAGCCTGCATTTACGAACGCAATTGCATCTGGCCTTATTTTTGCGGAAGATGGGCAAAAGCTTTCGAAGAAGTTGAAGAACTATCCAGAAATAGATCCAACGCTAGAGAAGTATGGCGCAGATGTGCTACGGTTCTACCTCCTTTCAAGTACGACGCTTGGAGAGCCGTATCGATTTTCTGAAAAAGATATGCGACACATTCAGCGGAATGTATATATGACGCTGTGGAATGTGTACAGCATGTTTACGCGATATGCGGGTGTACACAAATGGACCGCTTCTTCCAGTGTAGTTTCGGCAAATAGTTTAGATCGGTGGATCCTTGCGCGTACAAACCAGTTGGTTCAAGAAGTTACAAAGCAAACAGAAGCGTATCGTATCGACACCGCAGCGCGAGCATGTATTGAATACATTGATGATTTAAGTAACTGGTATGTCAGGCGCTCTCGGTCACGATTGCAGCATCCGGAATCAGATACCGAGCGCGATGAAGTATTTGGAACACTGTACGAAGTGCTATGCACAGTAAGTAAGGTGCTTGCTCCGTTTATGCCATTTGTTTCAGAAGAAATGTATCGCAACCTTACTGGGGAAGAATCTGTGCATCTTGCGCAGTGGCCACAGGCGCAGGAGCCCGACAGCACGCTTCTTGAGAAAATGCAGCAAGTTCGTGATGTGGTATCAGAAGGACTGGCTCTGCGCGCAAAGGCGAAGATGAAAGTGCGCCAGGCACTTGCGTCATTTAGTATTCCAAATAAAGACTTTTCTTCCGAAGATATTCAGATGATAGCCGATGAAGTGAACGTAAAAGAAGTTGTTGTATCTGAAGATGATTCATACGAGCTCGATACAGTTCTTACTCCGGAATTGCAGGCAGAAGGCATAGCTCGAGACATTATTCGCTATGGTCAAAGTTTGCGTAGAACTGCGGGATATAAGCTGGATGATCGTATTGTGCTTGCGTTTACCACAGAAGATGAGGCGGTAGCTCTCGCATTCCAAAATAATAAAACAATGATTACGGAAGCTCTTCAGGCAGATGCCGTAGAGGAGCGTATCGATGACGCAGACGCAACAGAAGATGTGCG
>JBPOIM010000035.1:0-2960 GCA_052034485.1 Candidatus Anderseniibacteriota bacterium
GCGGCTCTTGGCCCTCGGCCGGGCCGAGCACGAGCCCCTGCGGCGTCACGCGCAGCACGAAGCGTTCGCCCTTGGCCATGCGGTCGAGCACCTCCTGCGGGATGCGGCCGGCGGCGACCAGCTGCTCGAACAGCTTCTGCAGCTCCTCCGGCGTGCGCGGCATCTGCATCTGCTGCGGCGGCGGCGGCGCCGGCGGCGCCGTCTGCATGCGGCCGGTGACGACGTCGCGGATCGTGTCGGTGGCCTCGCGCTTGTAGAGGAAGCCGGTGACGTGGTCGGCGACCTCGGCCTTCAGCAGCTGGAACTTCTCGAAGCCTTCCTTCTTGTACTCGTTCTTCGGGTCGACCTGCGCGTAACCGCGCAGCCCGATGCCCTGCTTCAGCACCTCCATCGCGTAGAGGTGGTCCTTCCACTTCGTGTCGATGGTGTCGAGGATCAGGAAGCGCTGCACCTGGTCCCAGTGCTCGCCGTAGTGCTGCGCGCGCGCCTCGTGCAGCTTCTCGACGCGCTGCAGGATCCAGTCGAACAGCTCCTCGCGCGGCACCTGCTGGAACCCGGCCAGATCGAGCTCGTCGCCGCAGCGGTGCCGCAGCCACTTCTCGAGCTCGGCGTAGTCGACCGGCTGGTCCTTGTCGGCCGAGCAGCGTTCGACCACCGGCTCGAGCACCTGCTCGAACATGCCGAGCACTTTGTCGCGCAGGCCCTGGTACTCCAGCGCCTCCTGCCGCTGGCCGTAGACGAACTTGCGCTGCTTGTCCATCACCTCGTCGTACTCGATGAGGTGTTTGCGGATGTCGAAGTTGCGCGCCTCGACCTTCTTCTGCGCCTTCGCGAGGCCGCGCGTCACCATCGGGCTGTCGATGACCTCGCCGGCCTTCAGGCCCATCTTCTCCATCATCACCTTGACCCAGTCGCGCGCGAAGATGCGCATCAGGTCGTCGTCGAAGCTCAGGAAGAACTTCGTGCGGCCCGGGTCGCCCTGGCGCGCGCAGCGGCCGCGCAGCTGGTTGTCGATGCGGCGCGCCTCGTGGCGTTCGGTGCCGATCACGTAGAGGCCACCGAGCGCCAGGATCTCGTCGTGCTCGCGCTGGCATTGCTCGTCGAGCTTCGCGCGCAGCGCCTTCGCTTCCTCACCGTCCTCGGCGAGGCCCTTCTGCACGATCTCGGTGCGCCACAGCGCCTCGGCCTTGCCGCCGAGCACGATGTCGGTGCCGCGGCCGGCCATGTTGGTCGCGACCGTGACCATGCCCTTGCGACCGGCCTGCATCACGATCTCGGCTTCGCGCTCGTGGTGCTTGGCGTTCAGCACGTTGTGCGGGATGCCGGCGGCCTTCAGCGCCTCGCTGATCGCCTCCGACTTGGCGATCGACGTCGTGCCGAGCAGGATCGGCCTGCCCTTCTGGTGCTCGGCGCGGATCTCCTCGACGATCGCGTCGATCTTGCTCTTGCCGTCGAGGTAGACCTGGTCGTTGTCGTCCCTGCGCTGGTTCGGCCGGTTGGTCGGCACCGAGACCACGTCCAGGTTGTAGATGCGCGAGAACTCCGCCGCCTCGGTCATCGCCGTGCCGGTCATGCCGGCCAGCTTCTGGAACATGCGGAAGTAGTTCTGCAGCGTGATGGTCGCCAGCGTGCGGTTCTCCTCGCGCGGCGGCAGGCCTTCCTTGGCCTCGACGGCCTGGTGCAGGCCGTCGCTCCACCGGCGGCCCGGCATCAGGCGGCCCGTGAACTCGTCGACGATGATGACCTCGGGCTCGGCCTGCGAGCCGTCCGGGTTCTTCTTCGCCTGGATGACGTAGTGTTTGTCCTTCTCGTAGATGTGGTGCGCGCGCAGCGAGGTCTCGAGCAGGTGCGGCCACTCCATGTAGGCCGGGTTGCTGTAGAAGCTGTCGACGCCGACCAGCTTCTCGGCGCGCTCGATGCCGGCTTCGTTGAGCAGGCACTGGTGCTCCTTCAGCTTGACCTCGAAGTGCTCGTCGGGCTTCAGCTGGCGCGCGACACGGTCGGCCATCAGGTAGCGCTCGGTCGTGCCCTCACCTTCGCCGGAGATGATCAGCGGCGTGCGCGCTTCGTCGATCAGGATCGAGTCGACCTCGTCGACGATCGCGAAGTTCAGGTTGCCCTGCACCTGCTCCTCTTTGCGCCACTTCATGTTGTCGCGCAGGTAGTCGAAGCCGAACTCGTTGTTGGTGCCGTAGGTGATGTCGCAGTCGTACTCGGCCTTGCGCAGCTGCGGCGGCATCGACGACTGGATCGCGCCGACCGTGAGCCCGAGGTACTGGTAGACCGGCGCCATCCAGTCGCGGTCGCGCTTGGCCAGGTAGTCGTTGACGGTGACGACGTAGACGCCCTTGCCGGACAGCGCGTTCAGCGCGGCCGGCAGCGTCGCGACCAGCGTCTTGCCTTCGCCGGTCGACATCTCGGCGATCTTGCCGTGGTGCAGCACCGCGCCGCCGATCAGCTGCACGTCGAAGTGGCGGATGCCGAGCGTGCGCGTCGCCGCTTCACGCGTCAGCGCGAACATCTGCGGCATCACGTCGTCGAGCGACTTCGCGCCCGACTGCACCTGCTGGCGCAGGTCGGCGACCGCGGCCTTGGTCTGGTCGGCCGACAGGCCCTTGGCCCAGTCGGCGAGCGCCGCGGTGGCCTTCACGATGGGTTGGTAGATCACCAGCGAACGCTGGTTGGCGCTGCCGAACAGGCCCTGCAGGGCCTTGCCGATGCGCGCCGGAATGGAACCGATGTCGAGCTTCATGACGGAATGCGGAGGGAATGCGGAGGGAATGCGGGTCGAGGCAGCGGCCGCGGTCGGACCGGGCCGGCGACGAGGCGCGGACGCGCCGCGTCGCGGAGCAGGGGCACGGGAACGGCGCGACCGCGAACGGCCGGCCGCTCAGACCGTGGGCGCGCGCGGCGGCGGCAGGCCGCCGGCCTCGATCGTGCGTGCGCGCGGCGGCAGCCGC
>JBPOIM010000023.1:0-3655 GCA_052034485.1 Candidatus Anderseniibacteriota bacterium
GCAAGAAATAATCCAAAAAAGTTCGGATCAAACCACGTGCCAACCATGCGATATTGGTGCGGATCCCACCCACCAAATACCCCTTCAAGCCTCGGCACAATAAGTATTTGCAAGTACCCAGAAATGAGCAGCAATATGTATGTCCAAACCATACCCTTCCGCAAAAAGGTACGGTGCATTTTCTCTGAAGCAATAGCTACCGTTGCGGGAAGTAGCAGCAATACAGAAATTAGCCTAACCCAATAAAGCGCCATAATTATCACCTCTTTTTTCTCGTACACCCCCCAGTACGCCACGAGGAGGGCACTAGTCCAAATGATGAAGGGGGCAATAGCATACAGCGCGATACTAGATTTCCTAGTAATAGCAATTCGCCCTCTTAATAAAGCGACGAACACGTATGTTAGATATATACCAACTGCGATATCGCTCAGAAGCAATCCGCCGCCCTGCCCAAGTACTGGAAGCCGTATAAGCTGTCCGAACACTAGGGAAGCATACACGCCACTCACTGCCGCCCATGGCCACAGCACAGCCCCTATAATACTTGCAACAATCAGCGTGCCAACGGCCGTACCAATCGGTAGATGCTCCGCAATAATCCTTGGAATCTCCATATATATACAGGGTAGTGCTTTCTGTAGTAGATGTCAGCAGACCGATCGTATTCCAGTGTTTTTTGTTTTGATTCGAGACCGCTGCCACCACGCGCATGCAGTATGCGAAATTGAGGCTGAACCATAATAGAAAAACCAGCTTCCCGAACCCGTCTGCACAAATCAACATCCTCCCAATACAGAAAAAAATTCTCGTCAAAACCGCCCACTTGGTCGAATATTTTTTTGCGAATTGCAAGCGCCCCTCCAGAAACCCAGTCCGCAAAAAATGGTTGGGATCCATACTGTTTTTTTGTCACATGTCGCAACATCATAGTTAGTATCGTTGGCTCCTTTCCGTAAGAATTTTTTTCAACTACACCATAGCCATCCTCCAATAAACCGCCAACAACCCCAACACTATCATGCCGCTCAAATACATCCACTACCTTTTGCAACGTGCCTCCTTGAAGCTCGGTATCTGGATTTATAAAAAGAACATATTCCGTGTTCAGCATTCGAGCTGCTCGATTCGCCGCGTACCCAAACCCGCGATTCTCGCCAAGTACAACATGGGGGTACCCAAGGTTTGCAAGATACGCGCCGGTGCCATCCGACGAAGCGCTATCTACAATTGAGATATTCCTTGCGCCCGCCCGCACAATCTTCTCAATACACGACGCAATATGCCGTATATTATTGTGCGTAACAATGGCAACCCCTATATTCATACCGACATCCTTCCAAGCCCCTGCATCCGCGCATCACGTAGCGCTCGGGCAATGTGTCCGTGCGCAGGCACCATGCGATGGTACGCCCATCGAACCACGTTTACCGCAAACCAATACACCCTCCAGAACAAGGGAGTATATCTTTCAAGTACATATGCACCATTGCGCACAAGATAATAGACCTTTTGGGGAGGCGGGGAGGCGACAGCGTCATTATGAACCACGGAAAACCCAGGAATAGCCCGTAAAGAGGCGCCATTGCGCACTGCAACCATACTAAGAACGACATCCTCCCAGTACATGTATAAATCGGTAGGCCAGGTAATATTTTGAGCAAATGCATACTCCACCACCATACAGGACCCGTGAATATACGGAATACTCCAGCTTGGGCGACGAGTAATATTTCGAGCAACATGAGAACGCCCAGATAGCAGGGAAACGTACCCCCAAGAAGCTCCCGCGAGCGTTCTATTGCTTCCATTTTTCTCCCACCATGCAATTATACACCTACGCGCTCCCTTCTCGAGCACAACGTCATTGTTTGCCAATACCACAATGTCATAAGACGAAGGCTTCAGGCTTCCTAGATACAACACACCCTCCTTAAGTCCCGCTGCGTATCCTTTATTAGCTTTTGTACGAACAACACTCACTGCGTGAGCTGTTTTATACGGCGCCCCCCCATGATCAACCACAATGATATGATCGGCGCGTTGGCCCTCTCGTATAACAGAGGCAATTGCCGCATCCGTTACTTTTGGGTCACCAAAATGGACAAAGATGAAAAAGACATTTCTTTTCTGTGGAATGCCTGTGGATAATTCTGTGGAAAATGCGTCTCTTTTTATGAACATGTACGGTATTCTGCTTAATTATAGCTCAATAGAGCTTTTTATTATTTTTTGCTTTTCAACAACCTGTTCGCATGGTGTACGCCATACCAAAATTCCCCAGCAGTAACGAGTCCGAAAAATCTTGGCGTATTAAGCGTATCTCCCCATAATTCTAGTATTTTTCGAAAAATGAACCGTATTCCCAGTATGCCATAGAGCGCATGTTTTACCTTTCGGCTCCCGTTGGTGTTCACGCGATACCGAGCAGCCCCAACAATGCGCTGCCGGCGCAGCAACTCTACCGCAGTATATCTGTGAGAATGATGCGCTACCGCATCGTGCAATACGTGAAGTCTCATGCCTTTACGCCCAAGGCGCTCACCAAACTCCAAGTCCTCCCAGCCATACTGAGAAAACTCTTCAGAAAATCGCTCATCGCCAAGTAGAGCTTTTTTTACAGACACGAAAGACCCATAGAAAAAGCTTTCCGGCTTGGCAAAAAGCTCCCCGAGCAGGGCATCGTAATTATTTTGCTGGCCCCCATGATTCATCCACTCCATAAAAGGCGTGGGCATAATTTCTCGATCCCAAGAAATACACCCTAGGGCCGCGGCGCTCGTACCCTGATTACGTTCATGAAATAAAAGGTGTTCAGCAAGCGCCCCTGGTCGCAATACAATGTCGTCAGCAAGAAACAGAAGCACTTCGCCACCCGAACAGTCAATGCCTATATTGCGAGCATAGGACCTCCCCCCATGACGCACTTTTTTATACAGAGGCTTTTCCCACGGAGCATCCCACTGGATTGTGCATACAGCAGCTTCACTGTCGCCATCCAAAGAGCCATCATCCACAACAACAAGTCGCACACTCCAGGAAGGCGGCACGCTCTGCTCCCGAAGCGCTTGAATTGTCTTTTTAAGCTTTTCCGTACCGTTATAGGTAGGAACAACTACATCACATACACTCATACGCCAGAAAGTGTACGGAGAGCCGCGAGACTTTTTTTACTCCAAATCCCAAACACATATCCAACCCAAGCATACAACACGCCAACAACAAACAGGCGAACACTGATATGAACATGTTCTGGCAACACCATACCAACATATAGCGAAATAGCAGCCGCCGCTCCAGTACCGCAAAGCATCCGGATAGAAAGCCTCCAGGCGAGGTGCTTACGAATAATTAATGCGGCAACGAACATTGCGGTACATTCTGTGGCAACGGTGACCCAAGAAGCCGCTAATGCTCCATAGGAAGGCACAAGGAGCCAGTTCCCAATACTATTTGCAACCACAAGCACCCCATACAGCACAAGGAGCTTTCTTTGTTCAGATAGAGCGATGAGCGTAAACCCAAAGATATTCCCAACAAACATACTTGCGAGAGCAAGAGCGAGAATTCGCAATAGCGCTACGGATGGAGCGAAGCCTTCGCCCGCAATCAATAGAACAATCGGCTGAGCAAACACAATCAGCACCAAAACAAG
>JBPOIM010000013.1:0-4321 GCA_052034485.1 Candidatus Anderseniibacteriota bacterium
CGCGGATGATGTTGCGGGATTTTTGGTTCATTGCCTCTTTCGGACGCATATCTGATGGCAATGTGTTCACAATCTCCTTATACGATCCACTAAAAATCTGTCGAAGGAATATATCGCTAAAATTGAGACGGTACTGGTATTCGCTTAGCGTCATTGGAGTGTAGCTAATTTCGCGATCAAGCTGATCCTCAATGCTCTTTGCAAACTTCTCCAGCTTCTTTTCTTGTACGTCACCCACAATAAACAAATCGGTTGGAGCAGCTGCATTCCCGGTAAAGTAGCCCGTTACGCATGCGTACTGCACATTTCCTACACTCTCAATATTCTTAAATAGCGTATCTTCAACTCCTGGCCCAGACTTTTGCATAATAGATGCAAGTTCTTTATATAACGGGAACGATTCATCCAGAATGTAGTATTTGCGACGCTTTTCTTCATAGGTTGCGAGCATTCCAACTTTTTCCAGAATTAACAACTCACGACGCACTGCATTTAAGCGCTCGTTTACAGTTCTAGTAATTTCGCGAACAAAATATGGGCGTTTTACCCCCGTCGTAAAAAGCGTGATGATTTTTACCCGAGTTCGGGATCCGAAAATCTTCTCAAGAGGGAATGATTTTTGTGCCATAGTGTCTTTCTCGAGTGTACGCTCGGGGGACAAAAGGCGCAACACCTTCTTTTCATGGTATACTAGCCCCTATGAAACAGGATCGTATCTTGCCTTCCGCAGAAGAACTCATTCTGTGTAAAGACCCTGCAATCGTATGCGAAACCTATTTATTTGAGCCTTCTGATGCAGAAGAGCACTTAGGCTTCTTATTTGCAGCCGGAGAGACGGAAGACCGTGGAGGAATTGGGAAACCTCTACTCGATACCGTTATCACTGCCATCCAAAAAGAATACTACCGCGACCCTTCCCGCTCTGCTTCTACCAGCTTTGAGATGGCACTCCACCAGGCAAACCTCATTTTGTACGATTCTGTTGAATCGGGGATCCGTGATTGGATGGGCCACTTCCATGTTGCGATCGGAATCCTTGCCGGAAAAGAGTTGCATTTATCGGTTGCGGGCGCAGGAGCCGTGTTTTTAGCACGGAATCGTTCTGTTACAAATATTTCAAAAGGCATCTCACACTTCCCTATTACCGACCCACTTAAAACGTTTTCCCAAGTGGCGAGTGGCGAAGTACAAGCACGCGATACCATTTTCTTTACCTCCGCAACATTCGACACCGTATTTCGCTCTGTCGATATTGGCAGATTTTCATTAGAACATTCAGCGTCTACTATTGCCTCCCGATTAGAACAGCTCTATCTCGACCAAGGCCATCGCGTACCATTATCAACGACCGTTGTAACGCTTCTCCCTCAATACATCGCAGAACCAAAACAAGAACAGCCCTCTGCCGCTCGTAAACAGCACGCCTCCGCCATTCCACCCAAACTCCAGCCAAGAGTCCCCCTTATTATTAAGCGGTCCTCTATTCAACAAGTATTTACTGCCATTATTTCCATTTTCGGATACATATGGACTGCGCTCCAGCAGTGGGTATGGCCTGCGGTAAAAAATACTTCCAGAGGCGCAGTAAAAAGTATTCCGAAAATTTCCGTCTCACTCCCAAAGGCTTCTCCAAAACACGCAATGAGTTGGATTTCAAGCCTGCCTAAGTCGAGTAAGATTTTTGCGGGAATCGCCGTGCTGCTCCTTATTGCACTTGGCGTAAGCATTGTACTGCTTCAGTACAAGCGCGCATCCGACCAAGTTATCGAACAAGCAAGTCAAAAACTCCATGAAGCACGTACAAAAGTAGACGCCGCAAAAACTGCACTTATTTATGACAATCGAGAACAAGCCACAGGGTTATTAAAAGATGCGAAAGCGCTCGCCGATGAGCTACAAGCTGGCACGCTCTATACCGATGAAACCAAAGCGCTTGCACAAGACATACAAACCCAACAAGACAGACTTCAGAAAATTTTCCGCACAAGTACAGCAAATACAAAAACAATTGGAGATTTCTCGAGCACCTTAAACGGGAAAACGCCTACTCACCTCTTCTTTGTAAACAACGCAATATACGCAGCAAATCCAGATACAAACGCTATTGGTAAAATGGAGCTCGACGGGAAAGCGTCGGTTGCCCACGCAACAAGCGCCGGAATCGGATTTATCACAAACGGCAGCGTACAAAGTTCCGACAAAACAATTACATTCTCCACAGACGGTGGCGGCATTGCGCTATTCGACACGAAAGACAACACGCTTACTTCGCAAACAATAGACTACCCTTCCGACAAACCAGCAATTGAAGATCTCGCTGTGTTCGGAAACCGCCTATACATATACGACACCGGCCTCAAAAACATCCTCTCGTTTAATAAAACCCTTCGAGGATTCTCTGGCGGTAGCCCGTGGATTACCGATGCCGATGCAGCAAAAACCCCAATAAAGAGTATTGCGATCGACGGAAGCATTTATGCGCTCGCTCAAGATGGGAAAATTACAAAATTCTTCCGCGGCGCGATCGCCGACTTTACTCAAGCAGCCGTAGACCCATCGCTTTCTTCCGCAACCAAGATTGTCACGAACGACACCATGCAAAACTTATACGTACTCGACCCCGCAAACAAACGTGTTGTTATCTACTCCAAGAAAGGCGCTTTGCTCCGCCAGTTATTCTTTGAAGATGCATCGTCGATATCAGACATCGCAATATCCGCCGACGAAACCCACCTGTACGCACTCGATGGCACCAAAGTGCTAGAGGTAGCCCTAGTAGAAGAAGCCCAATAAAAATACCCCGCATCCGCGGGGTATTTTATATAGGAGAACGGTGTTGTTATTTGAGTTCTACCTTTGCGCCAGCTTCTTCTAGCTTCTTCTTCATTTCTTCTGCTTCGTCTTTTGCAACGTTTTCCTTTACAACTGCAGGAGCCTTGTCTACCAAGTCCTTCGCATCCTTTAACCCAAGTTGAGTTAATTCGCGAACTGCCTTGATAACGGCAATCTTCTGAGCACCAGCATCTGTAATTTCAACAGTGAAAGAAGATTTCTCTTCTGCTGCTGGAGCGTCGCCTGCTGCTGCAGGACCTGCTGCCATCATTGCAACTGGAGCTGCTGCAGATACTCCAAACTTATCTTCAAGTACGTGTACGAGTTCAGATAGGTCGAGTACAGACATTTCTTCAATCTGCTTTACGATTTCCTCAAACTTTTTTGGAACTTCTTTAGTTTCGTCTGCCATAGTGATTATAAATAATTACGATTTAGATTTCTCGTCTGCAATTGCCTGAAGTACATATACTGCACTTCGAGGAACGCCAGAGAGTACTTGTGCCATCCCACGCATTGGTCCGGAAAGGACGCCAACAAGCTGGCCGAGCAACTGTTGTTTGCTTGGCAACTTCGCAAGCGCAGCAACTTCCTGAGGAGTAATTTCTTTTCCTTCAAGAAGACCGGATACGAGACGGAGATTTTCTTTTCCTTGCGCAAACTCAAAGAGTACCTTTGCCGGAGAAACTGCATCGCTCCCAGAGATAACGGCCATTTGGCCTTCATGCTCCATTGGGTTAAATGAAAGTTTCGCACCAGCAAGAGCAATTTTGAGAAGACGCTTTGGAACAACACGCATTGTGCAACCTGCTTCAAAGAGCTTATCGCGAAGCTCGTTTACGTCAGTTACATTGAGCGCATCGTACGCAAGAAATACAGATCCGGCAGATGCCAAAATTGTATCCCCCACTTCTTTCACGCGCGTTTCCTTTTGTTGTCTTGTAAGTGGCATAAAATAAAAATTAGTCGCCATCCGCGACTAAAAGAGTAACAAGGGTAACTAGAAGCCTTACCCGTCTCTCCTACAAAGGTCTTATAGGTGCCTTTGGTCTTTGGATGACTGTATGTATATATGACATTTTGCTGCTAAAAATGCAAGTTTGACAATTATCGCCTCAATAGGCATAAAGAATTGTTGTACCTTACAAATCCCCCATATCGGTCCCCATAAAAAGAAAAGGACGTGCCCCATGGCTCTCGAGCAAAAAGTATTAGACATGATATCCGAAGCAATCAAATCGGCTCAAACGGTTTACTTTGCCCCACAAGCAAGCTCAATCTGCATCTTACAGCTCTCAGATCTTGGCTCCTCAGTACATGCTCGAACACTCAGCTATACAGGCTGCTCACGAGCAGACATCGAAGCTGCGCTTGAAGGTTCCGGAATGTCATACTCCAACTACGAGGGGCGTAACGGAATCGTCGTCTTCGAGATCAAAGATCCTCCCTCGGAAGAAGGGCAGGAAAACGCTTCTGCAATGACCCCAAA
>JBPOIM010000058.1:0-30539 GCA_052034485.1 Candidatus Anderseniibacteriota bacterium
TCAATAATTTGCACCTGCTGCGCAGTAAAGTCGATCAAAGAAACATACAGCTGGGGGTACTCCCCTGCATTTTTTGGAGTAGAAACTCCCGTCAGCGCAGATGCGAATTGACTAATACGAGAACGAACCTCGGCAAGCGGCTGAGTATTGCCTGTTGCAGCACTTTGAATTGCGTTGGTAATAGCTTGGCCATCGGAAAGCTCGGCTGGTCGAAGGGCGTCTATTTGCGCAAGATATTCCTGAACATCAGCCTTGCTTGTAGAAGAGGTAATGCGCAATTGTGTAATTGGAATAAGTGGGAGTTGAGTAACGGTAGTGCTATTTCCAATCGGCTTCAGTGTAGGAGCGGGGGTTGGAACAAATGCACCAGAACCAGTTGAGCCAGAAAATGGCAACGGCGTTGGGGTAGGCTTGGAAGGATCAAGCGGAGGGGTAGCCAGCGGATCCGGCGTTGGGGTTACAATGCGGTCACTCCCGTTTCCGTCACCCTTCTTTGCCGGATCAAATCCATTAGCAACTTCGGCACCATCACTAAATCCATCTCCATCGCTATCTGGGTTAAATGGATCAGTTCTCCATATACACTCTTCGTTATCGAGCAATCCATCTTTATCGCTATCAAGCCGAGCAGTTGAATCCTTATTAAGTGGATCGTACCCCGCGCGCACTTCTTCGCCGTCTTGGTACCCATCACCATCAGTATCAACAGACTGCGGATCGGTTCCGTATGTTGCCTCTATGCTATCTGGTAAACCATCACGGTCGCCATCTTGTTGACCAGCCCACGTGTCTGGGCACACCCCTCGAAACGCAACAGGGTTATCAGAAGGAGACGCGAGCGGAGAAGTATTTGGATTAGATGTTGTGAGCGGAATCGAACCAGTAGGTGGAGTTGGGCTCGGGACAGATGATGCGTTATTTGAAGATTGTATAAAAAAGACAGCAATGCCACCGATAACTAACAGCACTACTCCAACTGCGATACCGATAATAAGAACCCTCCGATTCATATCGCCTGATTATTGCCCACTCGCACCACCGAGCAGTGCATTAGAAATACTCGTAGAAACATTTTCAGCATCTTGAGTAGAAACAAACGGTGTTGGCTGCACTTCGGAAGTCGACTCAACCGATGGAGCCACTGGAAGAGAATTTACCACCTGAGTTTTTGTAAGAAGAGGAGTAACATCAACTTTTCCAAACAGCAATGTGACTCCGGCAACCCCGCCGATAACAACAATAAGCAGCACAATACCGGCCCAGACTTCAAACGCAACCTTGTTATTAAGAGTCATAGAAGCTTCCTATACAATACCATATTTCATAAAGAAAAGTGTGAGGATTTGCGAAGCGCTTGGTCAATAATCGCTTTGTACACATACGCGCTTGGCCGAATTGTTCGCTCCATGGTTTCATAATTAACCGCAACAAGACCGAACCTGGGGGCAAACCCGTACGCCCACTCAAAGTTATCAATTAAAGACCAGTGCAAATACCCCCGAACATCCGCCCCCTGCTTTTGAGCCTGCTCAATTGCTCGAATATGAGAACGAATAAATTGCGCACGATGAGCATCTTTTTCGTCCGCAATTCCGTTTTCCGTAACATACATAGGCTTGCCATATCGCTTCATTTCAAGAAGAGCTCTGGTTAACCCCTCAGGAGATACCGTCCAGCCCATGTCACTTTTCACACCACCAGTTACGTTATGAGAAAAATAATAGTTTACTCCAATAAAGTCATGACTGTTTTTTGTGAGAGAAAAGAATGCATGATTAAAAAGAAACCGTTGCATAGGAGGGAGGTTTGGAACAACATGTTTGGCAATACCAACAGGCGCAGACGAGGGCATGTGATGCAATACTCTATACGCTGCGTTGTGGGCCTGCGCAATCAGATACACAACACGCGCCATCAAAAGAGAGTTCTTCTTGCCAGGGGGCCAGTCCCCAGTACCATATGCATGCCCTGCATACACCACAGGCTCATTAAATGTTATCCAAAAATCAACAAGATCGCCCAAATGCGCTGCAGCATACCGAGCATACGAAGCAAAATATTCTGGAGCATCGCCTGCAAGCCATCCTCCCTTCCGAGAAAACCAAAGAGGATTTGTAAAATGATGCAACGTAACAAACGTTTTCATTCCATGTCCGCGAATTGTACCCAGCACTTTTCTATAGTGCTCAATAGCATCCCGAGAAAACCTACCTTGCGTTGGCTCTATGCGACTCCACTCTAAAGAAATGCACTGCGCAGTATGAGACAACTGCTTGGCGAGTAAGAAATCTTCTTCGTACCGATGAAAATGATCTGCCGCTTTTCCGGAACGCATGGAAGGCGGTAGGGTTTTCTCAAACTCCCACCAATCATTATTTCGATTATCTCCCTCTACTTGATGTGCGCTTGTAGAAGCTCCAAAAAGAAATGCTCCCTGCTGCATGCAGGTATCATATCACGCGGGATACAGAGCGACGATGGCGCAATCGTTCTAATGCAACATTTTGAAGCTGTCGGACACGTTCACGACTAATATTGAACCCTTCGCCAATTTCTTCGAGAGTCTTTGGAGGGTTTCCCGATAATCCAAATCGCTCACGTATAATAGCTCGCTCACGCAATGGCAACCCGGCAACCGCATCACGAATTTCTTTATCAGATAACGAATCTTGTGCCGTTTGAATCGGAGAAGGAGAGTCGTAATCCTGAAGCAAGTCTTGCAGCCGAGTTTCTCCATCACTATCAGCACCGCTCACAATGCGCTCCAAAGAAACAATATCTGTAGAAAACGAATCCAAGTCAGCAATGTCGCTCATTGGCACATCCATTTCAATTGCAATCTCTTTTGCTGTTGGAACTCTTCCTAGCAGTTGAGATAACCTTGCTTTTGTGCGCTGCATAACAAGCACTCGGTCGAAGACGTTTTCAGGAAGACGCACAAGCCTCCGCGCTTTTAACGCTCGCAACATTGCCTGACGAATCCAATACACACCGTACGTAGAAAAACGCGTCTTGTATTTACTTCGAAACCGATCAACTGCGCGCATCAGGCCAATGTTTCCTTCTTGAATTAAGTCCATAAGAAGCTCAGGGTCACTGCCGGGTACATATTTTTTCGCAACATTTACAACAAGGCGAAGATTTGCCAGTAGCATACGCTGCCTGGCTGACCTGTCTCCTTGCTCTACAAGCTTTGCGAGCTCTTGTTCTTCTTCCGCCGTAAGAAGCGGAGTTTTTCCAATTTCTTGCAAATACCGAGAGAGCGAAGATGTCGACTCGGCTCGAACACGTTGAGGTTGTGATGATGCCATAAAACCATAGGTAATAAGATAAGAAAGTTTTGAGGTTGTCCCGAGAAACACTCGGTAAGTTTGGACTAGTGTAAGAGTTAGCACTCTCAACGTCCATCTGCTAATGAAGTATATGTGGTAGGATAGGTGAATGCAATACAGCATATCCACAGAGAACCTCTCTCGAACCTTTAAAGTGCACACAAAAAAAGGAGGAATAAAAGGCTCTATACAGAGTATATTTTCGAGAGAATACAAAGAAGTAAAGGCGGTAGAAAACGTGAATCTTCATATACATGAAGGCGAGCTTGTAGGGTTTATTGGGCCAAATGGCGCAGGAAAAACTACTACACTCAAAATGCTTTCTGGACTTCTTCACCCAACAAGCGGAACCGCGCAGGTACTTGGATACACCCCCTGGAAACGCGACATGAAGTATCTCCAACAAATCTCTCTCATTATGGGCCAGAAAGCGCAACTCTGGTGGGACTTATCACTTGAAGACTCCCTTCTCCTACAAAAAGATATTTATGCCGTCAATGATGCGGAATTCAAGCAATCCCACGATGAGCTTGTGGAGCTCTTGGATCTCGCCCCTATTCTCGGAACACAGGTGCGAAAGCTTTCGCTCGGACAGCGCATGCGTGGAGAACTAGCAGCGGCCCTTATCTACAACCCAAAAGTACTATTTCTCGATGAACCAACTATAGGGCTAGATGTAATAGTCCAAAAGCAAATTCGAGAGTTTATTTTGCGATACAACAAGTCACGAAATGCCACCATTTTACTTACAAGCCATTATCTAGACGATGTACGAGAACTTTGCGATCGTCTTATTATTATTGACCATGGATCTATTCAATACGACGGAGACACCGAACAATTGATCCGCGAGCACGTAAAAGAAAAGCGAATTATTTTAACGTTCACAAAAGATGTTCAAGAAAAGGACCTTGCATCGTTTGGAATTATTCACATGAATACACCAAGCCAAGCCTCCATAGAGGTCCCCAGAGAACAAACTGCGGCCGTAGCTTCGGCTCTTTTAAAGAAGTTCCCCGTTGAAGATATTTCCATAGAAGACCCAACCCTTGAAGACGTAGTCCAAGATTTATTTGCGACAAAAGAATGAACCTATTTATTAAAAAAATACGCCGTCTGGCTAGCATGGAGTGGTCACGCCTACTCCAATATAGGGCCGATATTCTCCTCTGGACTCTAGCTACCACCATGTCACCGCTGGTCTCAATGGCGCTGTGGTATACAGTTGCAATAAGCGCAGGCAACGAAAAAATGGCTCATACAACAGCCATATATTACATATTCGTCTTATTCGTAAGCACAGCAACATTGGCATGGGCAGGATATTTTATTGCCCAAGAAATACTCAATGGGGAGATCGCAAAAAGCCTTATGAAGCCATTTTCCCTGTTTTGGGGACACATTGTCGGAAACATTGTTGAAAAGACACTACGATTCCTCGTACCCGTTCCGATACTTATTGTTGCACTTATTTTTTTCAAAGATTTTTTTAAAGGATCTGTACTCTCTCCTTCGCTTCTCCCACTCGCACTTGTAAGCATTATCCTGGCTACGTGTATTGGATCGCTCATCGATATTAGCCTTGGGCTCCTCGCATTTTGGCTTGAAGATGCAATGCAAATCCGACGCTTCCAAGACCTTCTCTATCAAATAGGTTCCGGTATCCTTATTCCTTATAGTTTCTTTCCATCATCAATCCACACAGCGTTAAGCTTCCTGCCATACCGATACATCGTATCAGCACCAGCCGAAATGCTATCAAACCAAATGACTACCCTCGAGATATTTCGAGTGTTAGGAATTCAGGCCATATGGGTACTTTTGTTGTTCATAATTGTACGCTTCGAATGGAAGCGTGGACTTGCACGATATGCGCCTCCAGGATAACAACGTACTACGCCTTGCGAGAGTGTGGGTATCGCTCGCCAAAATCAGCATCATCCGAGAAATGGAATTTCGGGCAAATTTCCTACTGGGAATTATTCGGCAATTTCTTTGGCTTCTTACATTCCTCTTCTCTATCTCAGTAGTTTTTCAGCACACGCAAGCCCTTCATGGATGGAGTAAGGGTGAAGTTATTTTAATATTGGCCCTATCGCGCCTTTTTGAAGGTATTCTCGACATCGCCATAACCCCCAATATCTCCCAATTCCCCAGTTTTGTGCAAAAAGGGTCGTTCGACTACATTGTTACCAAGCCTCTTCCCGCCCAACTCTACACAGCATTTCGAACAATAAATATTTACGTATTGGGAAATGTTATGGCTGGAATTGGGCTTTTGGTGTGGGTCATCACTTCAGGGTCAATCCATATAGAGCTACAGTCTGTTCCGGTATTTATATGGGTAAGCAGTATGGGGTTAATCATCTTTTATAGCATTCTTGTTACCACCGCATCACTTGCATTCTTCCTTGAGCGCCTTGAAGCTTTGTGGGGACTTATGAATCTGTACACAGAACCGCTTACGGTGCCAATCGATATTTTCCCTCGAGTTCCAAGGCTATTATTTACCTATATTATTCCTATTGCTTTTATAGTCTTTGTGCCCGCCCAAGCCCTTGTTGGTAAGGTTGATTGGCACACAGGAGTGTTAGCAACTGGCATTGCTATTGTATCCCTCACTATTGCGAACATTGCATGGAGAACGGGGATCTCCCGCTATACCAGCGCAAGCAGCTAGGCCCGTTCAAGATACTCTCCGGATCGAGTATCAACACGAATAATATCGCCTTCCTTGATAAACAAAGGTGCGCGCATTCGTACGTTACCCTCAATAACAATTTCTTTCGTAACGTTACTTGAAGTATCCCCACGCACTCCAGGTGGAGCATCAATGACCTTTCGGTCAATCTTAATAGGAAGCTCTACGGATACAGGATTACCCTCAAATAGCATAATTTGAGCCTCTTCTCCTTCGAGAAGAAACTTTGCAACATCCCCTACAATATCCGCCGGGATTTCAATCTGTTCGTATGTTTGACCATTCATAAACACATACTTCCCGCCTTGCTCAAACAAATACTGATATGGAGCTCGCTCAATATCTGCCTCATCCACACGGTCAGATTGCTGAAATGTATGCTCCTTAGTCTGATTCGTTTTCAAATGCTTGAGGATCGTATTAATAACAGGACGTCGCTGTTGCTTGCGCAAAAATTCCGCAGACACAATCGTGTATGGCTCACCATCTAATACAATAATCTTTCCCTTTCCCTTTTGAATATCATTAAATAAAAGCATACGGATATACGTTAATAATTAAATATATTGTGCTCAGGAACCTGAATATGCACAACTGGATTTGCGACAAGAACGATAGGTGAGGCCGTCATACGCTCGTGATGCACGACAGGATTATCAACGGAAATAAACAATTTACCTCCCATTTGAGCATAGAGAAGCGTCCCTGCCACGCTTAAGCCTCCAACTAAAAGAAGCGTATAAAGAAATTCCCGTATTTCTGCAAATGACACCATAAAAACACACAATACATTATATACTCGTTTTACGCAAGCGTGTCTTTCTTGGTATGCTGGTAGCAGACGAAAGATTCATACGTTTTATTGAGAAGGAGGTGATTTCTATGATGGGAACATGCAAAGGATGCGGAACAGAAAACGTTGAATTAAACGAAGAAGGTTTGTGCGCGATGTGCGCAGGATCTGCAGCTCCAAGCACAGAAGGAACACCTGAAGGTGGAGCTCCAGAAGGAACGATGTAATATTGTTTCGAAACGCAAAAACTCCCATCATTGTATGGGAGTTTTTGTTATCTACGATATATCAAGCGGTTAGAAATAGCGCTCCGCCATACTCCTGAAGCCATGCTCTCTGTGCATGATGTTCGGGATATATCCGAGCAACCGTATTCCAGAATACCCGAGCATGATTTGGATGCAGAAGATGGGCAACCTCATGAGCTGCGACGTATCGAGCAACCTCTTCTGGCGCCAATGCCAACCTCCAGTTAAAAGTAAGGCTTCTTGTTTTTTTATTGCAGCTTCCCCATTGAGTCTTCATAGATATTGCTCGAACACTTGCAATAGATACCCCCAGAGCTTCCGCAAACTCTTGCGCCTGCACGGAAAAATACTCGCGGGCCTCACGCTTATACCAGCCTTCCAGCACCCTACGGGCTGCATGAATATCTGTTGCACGTATAGCCAGGACACTCCCGCGCATAACAACTGAAGCCCGCTTCTGATCAGCAGAAATTTGAAGCTTGAGGCGTATCGTATCCCCAAAACAGGGAAGACTCTCCCCGTCTGCCACCTTAAATATCTGCACACGAGCCCTTTTACTCGCATGCGTAGATGCAGCGCGAGCTATCCAGGCATGTTGTTCCTGTAAGAAACGATCACCAGCAGCCTTACTTACCCAGCGAGGCAAAACAAGCTCCACCGTCCCCTCAGGATGCACATGGATAAGCATTCTCTTTGCCCGCTTGCTCCGTCGCACTAATACAGGATACACTTCTTGCATGTTTTCATTTTGGCAAAAAAAATCATCAAACGATAGTGCATCTTCAGAAGCTCTTTCCTGGGACGCATCTGCAACAAAAGCATTAGCTCAAGCCGTAGGACAAGCGCCGGTTCCCGGAATAATGAAACAGCGTATAAAACGAGAACTTGAACAGGCAGCAGAGGAGCATGCGAGAAAAGCAGGAAAAAAAACAGTAACAGCAGAAGACTTGATGCAAGGCATCATGTCTCGCCTCCCAGAAGGAATGCGCAAAAAGGTAGAAGATGCGGCAAAAGAGGGCCCAGAGGGGCTCAAAAAGCTCCAAGACGAAATTCAATAGAGCTACGAGAGCTCTCCTCGCTCCTGCTGCATGTCTTTGTAGATTTTTTCTGCTCGAATAAAATCTGCAGGTTCATCTAAATCAGTACTTGTACGAGGATCCAAAATAAATCCGTGAAGATTTTCTCCCCAGACGTTCTCAAGCTCAAGAGCCTCTGGACGCATCACAAACTCCCTTCGAGTAATATCCACCTGTCCATCCTGGAAGAAGACCGGGAACATTTGTTGAATTTTTTGCCGAGGCTGGTCAGGACCATGCTGACGACGAAATTCATTATCAAACACAGGAATAAGTTTTCCAGAAGAACCAATCTGTGCATCCCCTTCAATTTGCCACATTTTGTATGGATGAAGTGGCGTAGGCACAACACTTTTCAGGCCATCCGCACCTGAACTCTTTATGTGTTCAACCATTCGATCAATATCTTTCGCAAATCGAAGTGGGCTTGTCGGGCGTAGGTTAACCAAAAACTCAGGAGTCCACCCATGTGTTTCCTCCATCCACTTTGCAGCATGTTGATAGAACCCAGCGTCCCCACTCGTAGGCTGGGCGTACTCAGATGGACGAGGCGCAACAAGCGCTCCAAATTTTTCCGCCTCTGCTCGTATCTTTTCATCTTCAGTGGAAACAATTACTACATCAATAGACTGCGCTTCAAAAGCAACTTCTATAGCCCATTGAAGTAAGCTTTTATCTCCTAATACCTGTAAATTCTTGTACGGCACGCTCTGTTGTCCTGCCCGCGCAGGGATAATAGCTGCTACCGTAACTGGTGTTCTTTTAGGGTTGTTATTCATACATCCATGATACACTCAAACTATGATTTTTGGGCAATACAATGAAAAAAGCTTGCAGGACAATGGCCTTACTCACCCAGTATGGGAAAAGGCATTTTCTTGGATTGCCGACCAGGCAGCAACGGCACCTCATGGCGAACACGAGATTATTGGTCGGGATTTATACGCCAATGTCATGCATATACCAGCACTCTCCGCAGAAGAAGGCGTATTCGAAGTCCACGAACAGTACATCGATATTCACTACTGCATTGAAGGTGCGGAGATTATTGGCCACGCACCAGTAACCGCACTAGCAGAAAAAACAACATTTGATACCGAAAAGGACTACCAACTTTTCACGCCAGCAAAAGAGTACAGCGTATATATATTGCAAAAGGGTGATTTTGCAATCTTCTTTCCAGGAGAACCTCATATGCCAAAAATTCGTGCCGGCTCCTACAATAACCTCAATAAAGTAGTAATAAAAATACATAAGAAACTTCTTGTATGAACACAGCACCGCTAGGAAAAACTGACCTTCTAGTTTCAAAGATCGGTCTCGGGACTGTGGAAATTGGCATTCCTTATGGAATTGAAAATACTGGGCTCCCCTCCGAACAAGAAGCTATCACCATCTTAAAAACAGCAGTCGAAATGGGAATTACCTACATAGATACTGCACGCGGATATGGATTGGCGGAAGAACGAATTGGAAAATCTGGGATCACAAAAAATCCAAATATTATAGTGGGAACCAAGTGCGGACAATTTCTCAAAGATAGTCCAGAAATTTCTTCTGACGAACTCGAAAAACGAATCCGAGAAGAGATTGATATAAGTAGAAAAAATCTCAATCAAGAGACACTTCAATTAGTTCAATTCCATAACGAACGAGAGGACTACACACAGCTTTCCCCTATCATTGAGATATTTCAAAAACTCATCCACGAACAAAAGATTCTCCATGCTGGCATAGCAATTCGAGGGGAAGAAGTTGGTACTGCGGCGCTACATACAGGCTTTTTTAAAACTATGCAGCTCGCGTATAGTATTGCAGATCAAAGAATGGCCGCTCACGTAATCCCTAAAGCACACGAGCAGGGCATCGGAATCATAAACCGATCCGTCTTACTGAAGGGTGCGCTTACTTCCGGAAGAACAAAATTGCCTCCCGCACTTATGCCACTTCAGAAAATTGGTGACGCTGCCGAAATACTAGCAAGCGAACTGAACATAAGCCTGCCAGAACTTGCTATACGGTTCGCAATCTCTAATCAGGCAATTTCTACAGTCTTACTAGGAACAACAAAGCCGCATCATTTAGAAAATGCGCTACAAGCAACAGAGGCAGGAGCACTTCCTAGTGAAATAATACATAAGCTATACACCCTGGGGAGCGTTGACCCTGCACAAATTGACCCCAGCAAGTGGCCCAAGGTAGACTAGCTCTATGGATCTCACAAATAAAATCATTGTCATTACCGGCGGAAATGGTTTCCTCGGCAAGTATTTTGTATCTGCGCTTACAAGTGCTGGCGCAACAGTAATTACCACAGACAAAGGAGAAAATGCAGATATTCAGCTTGATGTCACAAATGCAGAATCTATTACATCAGCATTTCAGACAATCATCGATCAACACAAGAAGATAGATGTCGTTATTAATAACGCAGCCATTGATCCAAAGTTTGAACCAAATGCAGATCAAAATACCAAGTTGTTCGAAAATTACCCAGAAGAACTTATAAAAAACAGTCTCGACGTGAACCTACTCGGATACGTACTGGTAGCACAAGAAGCTATTCGACACATGCTACAAACAGGATCTGGAAATATCATTAATGTTTCCTCTATCTATGGAGTTGTGGGAGCGGATCAAAGCATTTACCCAAACGGCGGCCAAAAGCCAGTTGATTATTTCATTACAAAGGGTGGGGTGGTAATGCTCACGAAATTCCTCGCAACCACATATGGAAACAAAGGCATTCGAGCAAATACGCTTACTTTAGGAGGAGTATTTAATGGGCACACAAAAGAATTCACCGACGCATACGGAGCTCGTACACCAATGGGCCGCATGGCAAATCCAGAAGAAGTAGGTGGCCCGCTCGTCTTTCTTGCATCGGACGCATCAAGCTACATGACTGGCGCAAACCTTATTGTCGATGGCGGCCTAACCGCCTGGTAATTACTTTTTCGCGATTACGACGATTCCGGCAGAAGCAAACCAAGGGGAAATGGCGTTTGAGATAGCCTTTACTACCCTACCAAGTGCATTTAATTCGTACGGCTTTTCGCCCCGAAGAACTGGCCAATTTGCATATAAACCGAAGTGGCTATTGTGATTAGGAAGGTCATGGGCAAGGACAGTCTCGACTGTAAAACCAGCTTTTTGTAGCATGTGCTCCAGCTCAGACTTACCAAATAAATAGTATGCAAATACAGGTGTACGCCCATGAGAACTCTTAAATAATCCTTCAATACGCTTAAGCGGTACATACAAAGTCTTACGAAGAGTATTTAAAAGAGGAACTTCAATACAAACGAATCCTCCGGGCTTAAGCGTACGATGTATCTCTTGAAATGCTTTTTCGGTTGCATTATGCGCGTATTCGAGTGAACCAATAGATACAATCCCATCAAACGTTTCGTTTGCATATGGAATTGCATCGCTTGCTGCAATTTTCACAATAATATCCGGATCATATTCTGTTATGGCCCGCACTGCGCTCGCATTTGAATCAATTCCGTCTGCCATATACCCGTTTTCACGGAAGAATAGTACCCACCCACCAATGCCGCACCCTACATCCAGATACTTCCCATCTTTATGAAATTTTTTCTGTAAAACCTTCCAAAAAGACTGCTCCTCATACTCGGTAAAGCTTTTTTCAGCAGCATACATGGATCGATACCGATCATTCCACGCCTGCTCTCGGTCAAACCCTTCAGAATAATATTTATAAATAGGTACCATACTACAAATCGTATGTTATTTCATGTACTGCTTCAAATGGCTCATTGCCTGCAAGAACCCTTTTCCACCATGTAAATGCCCCTGCCAAATTTCTGGCACCATTGTATGGCGATATCCAGTAAGGGGCGCAAGCGCTGAACCAAAATCGACCGTTCCCTGGCCTATTTGCAACCCCTCTTCACCAGTTCCGCTTCCATCTGCTACATGAAGATGACGAATATATGGCGCAAGAGCAGCTATCATGGCAACAAGATCCTCGTTAAACGCATTACAGGAAAGCGCAGCATGCGATGTATCGAAGCACATGTTATAGCCAGTCTCCTTAAGAAAGGCTTCAATTTCATCCTTTAGCATAAAAATATTTGTTACCCACTCTCCTCCGAACACCCATGGTCGAGGAGGAAGATTCTCGGGCAATATTTCCACTCCATCAGATTTCAACGAAGCTAGCGTATTGGCAAATAATTCAAGTAGCTTCTTAGGATGATCGGATTTTGTAAGCGTAATCCCCCCGGGGTGAATAATAAATTTTGGAGTTCCCTTAAATGATTCACCCAACGCACGTGCAATATCTACACTTTTCTGCAAAATCGCAATGGTAGCCTTGCGCTCATCAGGATCCTCTGAGGCAGGGTTCAAGTACACGCGCTTCATATATTCTGGAGCATGCACAACTACCTCCTGAGAGTAATTACCACGAGGTATTTGTTCATCTAGGTCTTTGTCGCTTAAATGAAATTCAAATAATGATGGATTGTATGGTAAATACGATTCAAAATCCTTCCATCGAACAACTGGGCCCCACTTCCAAGGAATATCATTAGAAGAGAACGTTTGCGCGATAGTAGATGCGGTTATATCATCGTCCGTCAACGCATCCCCTTCGGGGATATCTCGAGATGCAACAACGCCAACAATTTCATCCATCCGCTGAGGAGACAAGCCTTTTGCAGGACTTTTCGTCGTAAGCATATCTCGAGTAATTGTAGTGCCATCTGCAATAAAGACTTTCGCCACAATACTCTTTCCAAGAAGTTCACGGTTCATAATTTCTCCACGAGACAGCTTTTTAACCGGCTTGCCGATAGCACGAGCAACCTCACGAATACCATCTACCATTGCCTTAAACTCATCGGGTAACAACGAAGCCTTATGATCCGGGCCATCCAAATTACGATCCACTGTAATATGTCGCTCAATGATGCACGCGCCTCGAGCAACAGCTCCAATAGAAACTGCAATTCCTCGTTCGTGTCCAGAATACCCAACAGGAACACCATATTTGGTCAAAGTATCCATATACCGCAAATTAATTTCATCGAACGGTGCGGGGTACGTACTGTTACAATGAAGTACGGCAAATGGGACTCCGAGAGTTTTTATAAAAGCCATACCAGCTTCTATCTCTTCCTCTTGCGCCATGCCCGTTGATACGATCATGGGCTTTTTCGTGCGCGCTATATATTCGAGAAGCTCATTATTTGTAAAATCTGGTGACCCAATTTTATATATTGGCACATGAAGAAGTTCTTCAATTGCATCTGCGCTTTTCTTGTCCCAAGGGTTTACCATAAAAATAATCCCCTTCTCTTTTGCATATTGCTCAAGCTCCACAAACGCAGAGTCCGGCAACTCGAATTCTTTTAAAAGCGGGATAAGATATTGATATTTTTGCTCTGCGCTATTTGGATTTTCTAAAATCTTCTTCTGATACGTTTCCGCAAGATTGCGCTTTTGAAATTTTACGGCGTCTGCGCCAGCGCCTGCAGCAGCGTCAATAAGAGCGCGAGCACGCTGGATGCTCCCATTATGATTAATTCCAGCTTCAGCAATAATAAATGTTGGATGGCCCGGGCCGATAGTTCTTGCACCAACAACAATGGGCGTAGATTGCATATGTGTAGTGATAGTCTATTTACGAAAGAGAATCAAGCACGGCACGCGCAGGAACTCCGTCTGCATGGAATAGCGGAAGCGGAAGACATATAAGCTTATACATGCCTGGCGCAACGCTAGGGAGCCACAGCCCCTCAATAATCATAATACCCGCATCTAGTAACATCTCATGCACAGTATCAGATACCCCTCTTTTTTTAATAGAAAACCCGTCTATTCCAATACATGTAATACCTCTGCTTATAATTTCACGAGCACCATCCTCCGACAACGCGACAAAATCAGAATCAAACACGTTTATATCACCTTGAGAATTTTTTGTTTTTAGAATGACACGAGAAGCCGTAGTTGAAGGAATATCCTTTGCGGAGATACTCCCCACTTGATTAGAAATTTCTACCACCTGCGCCTCCCCAACACACTGCTCCAAAGAATATGACTCTGCGCCAGCTCCGCCAGGATACACGTGGGCAGGGGTATCAATGTGCGTTCCCGTATGAGACCCGAATGAAATCTCCGACAGCGCCGTTACGCCCGGTGCAGCTTCGCGAATTCGATGAACAATGGCATCTGGGTTATTTGGATAAATGGCCATTTTGTCATGAATAGGCCGAGAAATATCAATAATCATACTAGCTAAAAGTATACCGCATTGTGTACCATAGAAACATGATGTCGATAGGGGACCATGCACTATTATGGGGAGCATTTTTTATCTTCGGGCTTATCCTTGGAATTATCGTCACCTTTATCCTTATGCAGGCCGGCAAAGTTAGATATTAAGGCGACCATATGACATTCTCGGATATTGAAGTAGTACTACAATACGCATTGCAACTACTTGCATACACACTGCTGTATTTTATGACAGGATTTGGTCCAGGTTTTATTGTCGGAGTATTACTAACAAATAGATTATTTGGGAAAGACTTGCCCCTCAGAATGGAGAAGAACCAAGAAAGCATCCAGAAAGCTGCGGAACATAACAACCAGTGGCACCCCGATAACCCTAGATGGAAATAGTTTCCCCCTCGTTAGGACGAACGATATTCCATTTTTCATTCCTCTTTCGCAATACACCTTCTAGAGCCTGAGACTCTTCGGGCTCTCCATGAACAAGCGCAATAGTCTGAAGACCAGATATTGAACTCGCGAGCTCTGTAAGTTGTGGCGCATCAGCGTGTGCTGAGAATTCATTAAAAAGAAATGCTTCCGCACGAACAGGAAAGCGCTCGCCCATAAGCTCTATATTTTTTTCTCCTCGTAAAATTTTTCTTCCAGTAGTGCCAGCAGCCTGATACCCAGTAACAAATATTGCATTTTTAGGATCACTAATCGTATTCCGGAGATGATGCACAACGCGCCCAGCGGTCATCATGCCAGATGCAGAAATTACCATAAATGGCCCCTGCTTTCCGTTGAGCTGCTTGGACTCCTCAACGGAATGCGTGTACTGAAGATTTCGAAAGGCAAGAGGCGCGTCACCCTCTCGAGTAAAATCGACAGAAGTTTGATCATCGTATTCTCGACGATACTTTCGATAAATACTCGTTATATCGGTTGCGAGCGGAGAGTCCACAAAAATCGGAAAACGAGGAATGCGCTTTTCGTCTGTAAGCTTATGAATGGTATAGACCAACATTTGTGTTCGACCAAGAGAAAACGCCGGGACTACAATTGCGCCCTTGCGTTTGCAAACGGAGATAATTGCCGCGGCCAAACGATCTTCCGCATCAGAAAGCGGAAGATGGGTTCTATTTCCATACGTACTTTCCATAAGAAGCGTGTGGATTTCTTCTTTTGGAATTTCCGGATCATGCAACAAAGGCATACCCCTGGGCCCAACATCTCCAGTATACGCAATATGCTTCACTGCCCCTTCGTCGGTATACCTTAATACAATAATGGAAGAGCCCAAGATGTGCCCCGCATCGTAAAAGCGTATCTGAATTCCAGGAAGAATCTCATGCCAAGTTTCGTCCTCTCGGGCGTATGGATACGTCACGAATCTATCAAGAGCTGCCACTACGTCCTCTTGGGAAAGCATAGGCTCTCGCTCGTCCGGAGCACCAATGTGGTGACGCTTTCTGTATGAAGCATCCTGAATTTCAATACCTACAGAATCCTCAAGGATATAAGCGGCTACATCTTTTGTTGCCGGGGTTGAATATATAGCCCCTGTGTACCCTCGCTGCACGAGAAGCGGGAGCATCCCTATATGATCAAGATGAGCATGAGATATTACAACCGCGTCGATACTATCCGGAGGAAAAGGAAACGACCTATTACGCTCTCGAATATCTGGGAGTCCTTGAAACGTACCGCAATCAAATAAAATCCTCTTACCAGCAATTTCAATAACGTGCTTACTCCCGGTAACACTTCCCGCCGCGCCAAAGAAGGTTATACTATTCATACTTGTATGGTATACCAATGGCTCATTGCAGCAATAACAATGCTCATCCCCGCATACGCCGGGTTTGCGCTTATGGCGTATTTAACGGTAGCGAGAGAAAAAATGATAACGCTTGTATTGGGCATTATAGCCGGCCTTACTATGTATGGCACGGCAACATACGCACTAGGATACATACTCCCAATTAATTCTTCGCTCGTTATTGGCGAACTCTTTGTATTTTTCTGCGGAGGAACATACCTACTATATCAAAATGGATTTGCTGCGTTTAAAAAAATGTCACTAGACACTACTGCATTACGCCTTTTTATTATTACGATTATTCTATTTAGCATTATTTCGCCAAAACTTCTTATTGAAACATCAAATGGGCTATACACAGGAATCATTAATGCGTATGGAGATATTGGCTGGCATGGCTCAATTATTATGTCGCTTGCAAAACAGAACAGCACGCTTCCGTTGCAAGACCCAATCTTCGCTGGAGAAAAGCTTACATACCCATTCCTTGTAAATCTCATTAGTGCAACTTCTGTTATTCTTGGGGCTTCACTGTCAACCAGCATTAATATTCCAGCAATACTGCTAATCCCTTGTCTCCTTCTTCTTTTATACGCAGTAACCCAGACATACGGAGGGTCAAAGAAAGCAGCGATTATTGCTTGTATTTTATTCCTCTTTGGCGGAGCAACGCTTGGATGGATTCGAGTATTTTCGGACTTTACCGCAAGCAACAGCTCAATATGGCACTTCTTACTTCACCTACCCATGAGGGACTATTCTGGAGTTGGAACAGATACCGATGGATTCCACTTCTTAAATCCCGTAACATCGCTCCTACTACCACAGCGAGCAATGCTCTTTGGAATACCCATAGTGTTGTCCGTGCTGTACCTTATTCACCCAAAGAGAATGAGGGAAGAATACACACCCGTGGTTGCTGGAATACTGACTGGCATGCTCCCCCTTTTTCACGCACACGCATGCATAGCCCTAGCAGCAGCAATTATAGCAATGATGATAACGTACCCAAACAGAAGGTTTTGGATACCTTTTTCTATTGCTGCGCTCGCTATCGGCATCCCAGAGCTATGGTTCTATGCGTCCGGAAGCGCTGCTCAGGGCTCTTTTTTTAGATATGGACCAGGGTGGATGGCCGGGACAAAAAACCCTATCATTTATTGGATTCAAAATACTGGAATATATATCCCACTAAGCATCGCTGCGCTTTTCTTGCCAGCGCCAAAAGAATCAAAAGCGCTTGTATGCGCTGGAACATTTCTTTTTATTATTGCGGATACCTTTCTCTTTGCGCCATGGGAATGGGACAATTTTAAGCTATTTGTATTTTGGCTTATATTTATTCTCCCGATAGTGTCCTGGCAACTTTATCACGTAGCAAGGGCGTATCGTCCCGCGTGGTCAATACCACTTGTTATCGCCGTAATATTCCTTCAAACATGTGCAGGAATTCTCGATATTACAAAACTCGCATTACCAACTGCAACAACATGGCAAGAATGGGACAGAAGTGGAATGCAAATTGCTGATAGCATTGAATCTATAGTCCCTCCAAACGCACCAGTACTCACAGCATCAGTACATAATTCAGCAGCAGTCCTTGCAGGAAGGACCCTATTCCTAGGATACCCCGCCCATATATGGAGCCACGGTGGCTCTCCTTGGAATCGTGAGGCGGAAATAAAATCATACTTCTCCGGGTCTGCTCAGCAAATAGACGGACAAGAGCCGCAATACGTACTCGTAGGGCCACAGGAACGCATATCATTCCCCTCCCTCCTAATACGGCCTACGTGGAGCGCGGTAGCGACAGCTGGGCAATACACCCTATATACCACTCACTAAACCCGAGAGCGCCAATCTTCCAATATATCCCACAAAGAGTCCCTGAACGGGATTTCCGGCTTCCAAGATGTCTCTTGCATAATTTTTTCAATTGATCCAACAACAATCGAATTCTCAGATGGTCGCATACGAGAGGGGTCCTGAGTAACGGTAATAGAGGCGGTACTAAAAGATAAAAGCACTTCAAGCACTTCGGAGATTGCATGCACTCTTGAACTTGCCACATGATACACCTCACCCTTGCGCCCTTCTTCGATCAAAAGTCGATACGCTCTTACAACATCTCTGACATCGGTAAAATCACGCTTTGCATCCAAATTTCCAACCAGCATGGTCGCACCATGGATGCCTTTTTCTATTGCAGCAATTTGAGAAGCAAAATCGGACGTCACGAAGCCAGTAGCTTGTCCAGGCCCAATATGAGGAAATGGCCGAACTCGAATGCATGAAACGTTATATTTTTCTTCTATGAGCCGCTCCATCTCTAATTTACTTTCCGCGTATGGATTAAGCGGATGCGCTTTTGCAAGAGGGAGCTCAGCAACAGGATCGCTACTAGTTGAACCGTAAATATCCGCACTACTAATAATCAAAAACGAAGCGCTCGGCGAAACAGAAAGTGTCGTATCAATAAGTTGATCAGTAGCGATCACATTTACTGTTCTTGTGAGCTCTGGATGCTTTATCGCAAAGGGAACAGAACTCACTGCAGCTAAATGAATAACCCAATCAGGACGAACATCAGCAATAACTGGTGCATATGTTGAGCTTTGAGCAATATCACAAACCCGCCCCTCTACCCCCCTAGGATAATCCTGTTCTCTTGCATCAAGGACAACAATTCGAGAGAAAGAATTATTTTGCTGCAGCTCCGCTATAAGATGCCGGCCTACGAACCCCCCACCTCCGGTAATAAGAACAGATCCGCTTTCCATGAATAGGCTATTCTAATGCCTTCATTTCAGAATCAACCATCATGGCAACAAGCTCAGGAAACGATACCGTAGGCTCCCAACCAAGCTTTTCTTTAGCGCGGGAAGGGTCAGCTAGCAAAAGATCCACTTCTGCAGGACGCATAAACTCAGGATCTTCCACAACGTAGTCCTTCCAGTTTAGGCCAACATGAGCAAACGCAAGATCAAGAAACTCTTCTACAGAATGGGTTTCTCCAGTACCAACAACGAAGTCGTCAGGAGTATCTTGTTGCAACATAAGCCACATAGCGCGCACATAATCCCCAGCAAAACCCCAATCGCGCTTCGCATCAACATTTCCCATTCTCAACTTGGTTTCGAGCCCCTTTTTAATACGAGCAACTCCAATTGCAATCTTTCGCGTTACAAATTCCCTGCCTCGGCGAGGGGATTCATGATTAAACAAAATGCCGGAGCACGCAAACATATTAAAACTCTCTCGATAATTTACTGTTGCAAAATGCCCATACACCTTTGAAACCCCGTACGGACTTCGAGGGTAAAATGGCGTTGCTTCACTTTGTGGAGTCTCAACAACTTTCCCAAACATTTCACTGCTACTAGCCTGGTAAAAGCGAGCCTCAGGAGCTTCGAGTCGCATCGCCTCAAGCACTCGAGAAACGCCCACAGCAGTAATATCTCCGGTGAGCTCTGGAATATCCCAACTAGCCTTCACGAAGGATTGTGCTGCCAGATTATATATTTCATCAGGACTAGATTGCTTTACAGCGCGCGCAAGGGAAGACGTGTCTCCTAAGTCTCCGGTTATAATATGAATATCCTTCAATACATGCTCAATATTCTCAAATTGATAATTTGCGCTTCGCTGAACGAGTCCATATACCGTGTATCCCTTCTCTAAGAGGAGCTCGGTAAGGTAAGAACCGTCCTGTCCCGTAATACCAGTTATAAGTGCTGTTTTTGACATAGTTGCAACGTAAGCTAATGTTGAATAATCTCAATTTCTGTATCGTAACGAATATATGGAGAAAAATACAGCGCATATAAACGGAGCCCTCCTAATAGCAAAAGCCGAAGGAGTAACGTCACATACTGTTATATCACAATTACGCAAAATACCCCTACTCCACGAAGTGCGCATTGGACACAGCGGAACCCTTGATCCGTTTGCGTCCGGGCTGCTTATTGCACTCCTTGGTCACGCCACGCGACTACAAGAAGAGCTTCACCTGCTACCTAAAACGTATCAAGCAGAAATAACACTTGGTGCTACAAGCGACACAGATGACAAAACTGGGGTAATCACCCCATACGCGAACCCAAAAATTCCAACATACGAAGAAGTTTTCTCTGCGCTTGCCCACATACGCACTCAAACAGAACAAATTCCTCCTTCATATGCGGCAATAAAAATATCCGGAAAGAAAATGTACGAATACGCGAGGGAAGGCAAAAGCGTCCTCAAGAAGTCGAGGCCCATCATGATATACGATGCCGTGCTAGAGAGCTACGAATACCCCCGTATTCGCATTTCAATTACATGCAGCACGGGAACATATATTCGATCAATTGCGCGAGACATTGGGGAGCTATTGAACACTGGCGCGTATTGCTCCTCGCTCACACGCACAACCATTGGACCATTCACACAAGAAAAAGCTCGCGCAATACAAGAAACTCCAACCGACATCGCAAAAGCACTAGTGCCCATAGAGTCCCTCGTATCCCATATTCCATACATTATTTGCAATGATGAAAATGTCGCGAAATACAAGCAGGGAAAGCAGGGGACATGCCCCCCAAACGTTATAGCCAATACTCCTATTGCACTCCTTGATACAAACAAAAGGCTTTTTGGTATTGCACGATGCGATACAACTAGCACGACCCTACAGCCTAAAAAGATATTCCTCTAGTCTCCTCAACTAAGCTCAAGACTATATTTGACAATATTCTCCTTATTTGCGATACTCCCCCTATGCCACAACTATCCGCAGGTAAAAAAGCCCTCCGAACAAGCGCTCGACGACGCGCGATTAATGATGCCTGGAGAAAAAAGATGAAAACCAGCATCAAGACAGCTCGCGAAGCTATCTCTGAAAAAGATGCAAAAAAAGCAACTGAACAGCTTTCTAAGGCAGAAAGCATGCTTGATCGGGCTGCAAAGCGAAATATTATCCACCCAAATAAAGCTGCTCGGAAAAAATCTCGCCTTCGCAAAGCACTAGCTGCACTTGTTGCCTAGCGAGCAAGGCTCACAACAAGCATCATAACAAGGGACGCTCCGTCCATCCCTTTCGCAGTAAGCGATTTTTCTGCTGCTGCAATTTTTGTAAGAATATCCATTACCGTCGCAGAAGAAAGACGAGATGCCACCGGTATAGCCTTTTGAATAGCAATAGGGTGAAGCCCTGTTTTGCTTGCAATAACAGTAGGAGAATCACCCTGCTCTCTGCCTACGCAAATAGCAAGGAATAAACGAAATTGGTACGCGAGCATCGCCAAAATAAACCGATCAGTCGCCCCATCTTGCTGCATAGCCTCAAGAATAGCGGTCGCCTGCACCACCTGCTTCCGAACGATAGCCTCAAGAAGCGGGAAGGCGCTTTCGTATGAGTAATGACGCATGGGAATAAGCTGAGCAACATGAGAACGATCAATATCCCCTTGTACAACACGCAACTTTTCAATTTCACCCGAAATACTCCAAACATCTAAACCAACCCTGCGTACAAGCTCTTCAATTGCGTCTTTTTTTATAGAAATTCGAGGCGTAAGACCCTGAACATACGAGGACACCCACCTCACCATTTCGTCTTCATAGCGAGGCTGAGAAAATACTTGGGTTGGTACCAACTTTTTTATCTTTTTATGGAACGAACTCCTTCCATCAACCTCGCGATCCCAAAAGATAATATTCCCAGACTTCTTTTCGCATGCCTCAATCAACTTAATACGTACATCTTCAGAATATGAAGCCGGGTCTCGAAAAACTACTACTATTCCGCCAAGCAAAGAACCCTGAGAAGAATCAAGAATAGATTCCACTGATTCATTTTGCTCAAACGTTTCCGCATCTACCCAACGAATTGTCGCGGGGATAGCAGACGCCTTATCTGCGATAAGGCGTCGTGCTGTTAGAGTGTCGTTCCCGAAAAGGTATTCAATCATTTAGCCTGCCAAGTAACCGAGATATTCGGTTCAACAGCAGTAATCCATACTTGGCCCCTCGTGAATACGATTGGCTGCCCTTGATCGTTTAAGAAATGAATTGGATCCTTTTTCTCAAGTTCGTTCTTCGTCCAAGTTCCAGTAATCGCCTTTCCATCCTGATACACAGTAATATCTCCCTTACCTTCAATACCCACATCGTTATACCCACCAGGACCATCTGCAGGTCCATTCGTTGCGCGCATTACAACAACTGAGCTTGGAGCCACAACTGCGTTATCATTAGCAGGATCGGTCTGCTTTACTCCTGCCCAATATCGCTCATACCTATTAGTATCCTTATTATATTCGTAACTTACGCGAAACTGGCCAGGCCAACCAATAGAAAGAGTTCCGCCAGCGGGACGTTGATCCGAACTTACATCGTCCTTAAAGTCGTACCCCTTGAAATTAGTAGTGGTTCTGTACCCAAGCTTTTCAAGCGCGTTCCAAAGTCGATCATAAGAAGTAAAGCCATTGTATGGCGCCGGAAGACTGCTCTTTCGGAAAAACGCGTTAAAGGGATTGGAAAGGGCATTCATAGTCTGAAATTCACCTGCTGCGATTCTGTTTAATGCGTGGTAGCTTCCCCCCCAATGAGACATAATTCCATCTACACCCTCTATAAGGAAGAGATAATCATGGCGCACAGATCGCACAGACCCGATCTCCTTTGGCTCTCCGCACTGATAAATACCAGTAAGCCTCGTCACATCACTCACCAGTACCGGCAACTCAAACACCATATCAGCTTGCGAGAAACCAGAGATTGGACGATTAATTGGATCTCCGGCAAGCATTACTCCCACCGCACGACGGTTAGGATGGTCACAAGGCATGCCTGAAAGACCGCTTGTTTCTCGGCTTACTTGGGGCGTTGGCGTTACAATGGAACTCCCGCTTCGAATCCCGCCAATCGGTAATTGCCCATATGTGTCCCCCATAAATGGCAATTGACCAAAATAGGTCCCCGTCTCTTTCTTGGACTTCAGAGCTGCATATGCTCCGAATCCAATAACAAGAACGGCAATAACTATAATGCTCGTAATAATAATTGGCTTTTTCGGCTTTCCAGAAGGCATGTGCTCTATTCTATTAGGCACATTCGGTGGAAGAGTTGGAGTTTTCTCAGGCATGGTATATGTGAATTAAATAGTAAATATAACTTTCTTAGTATACTCCTTTTTTATGAAATTGGACGAGTATTATTCCATCGACTCCCAACCCCTACATCAACAACAAGCGGGGCATCTAAAACAATCACCCCTTCCATAATCTTCTTCATTTCATTAGCAAATACGTAAGCGTCATTCTCAGGAACCTCGCAAACCAATTCATCATGCACAGTAAGAACAAGGGCGCTTGATGAGTGTTTTTCTACAATAAGAGCGTGAAGCTCAATCATCGCCTTTTTTATAATATCGGCCTCAGTGCCTTGAATTGGAAAATTAAATGCCATCCGCTCTGCCGCCGCCCGGATTGCCGGATTACTAGAGTTCAGCTCCGCCATATACCTCTTCCTCCCAAACATCGTTTCCACATAACCATGCTCTTGGGCAAAAGAAACAGTACTTTCAACAAAGTCTTCAATCCCCTCATATTCTTTCTTGTATCGATCAATAAATGATCGAGCCTCTTCAATGCTCACCCGAGCAGCGCGAGCAAAGCTTTGTGGTCCCATTCCATAGAGAACTCCAAAATTTAATGTCTTCGCCTTGCGTCTCATATCGTCCGTAACTTCTTCAAGATTCACACCGAATACGGATGCGGCCGTTGCCCTATGGATATCCTGCCCACTAGTGAACGCTGCGAGCATTTGAGTATCACAAGACATGTGCGCCGCTATACGAAGCTCTAGTTGTGAATAGTCGGCTTTTACGAGCAAAAAGCCATCTTTCGCATGAAATGCGCCCCTAATTTCCTGCCCCATCTCAGTTCGAACAGGAATGTTTTGCAGATTAGGGTCAGATGAACTTAGTCGACCAGTAGCAGCAACGGTTTGGTTAAAAGACCCATAAATTCTTCCTGTTTCTTTATCAACCAGCGGTGGAAGAAGGTCGAGATATGTACTTTTCAATTTCGAAATTTCTCGATATTCAGACAATAATTCTATTATTTCATGCGTTCCTTCTAATTTTTCCAATTCGCCCGCAGCAGTAGAGTACCCGGTTTGAGTTCTTTTTATGCCCACCGTCGGCAAACGAAGTCGATCAAATAAAATAACTTGTAGTTGCTTTGGAGAGTTAATATTGAACTCCTCTCCAGATAAAGACCATATTTGTTGTTCAATTTTTGCAATTCGCTGAATTACTTTTTTCTTCAAGTTTTCAAGAATCGTAGTATCCAGCGCAACTCCCGCGTGCTCCATATCGGCCAATACCGTAATAAGCGGCACCTCAATAGTCTGCAATACGTCGAGCAACTTCTCGTCCTGTAACTCTTGCAACAGCACAGTATGAAGACGCAAAGAAACATCAGCGTCCTCAGCTGCATATCGAGCAATTTCAACAAGCGGCACATCTCGCATACTTTTCTGGTCCTTTCCCTTCCCAATAAGATCCGTAATAGGAATTGGAGTATAATCCAGTTTTTCCTGAGCTAGATCATCGAGACCATGGCTCCGCGTACCGGGACGAAGCAAATAACTTGCAAGCATACTATCAAACACAACCCCCTTAAGAAGAATTCCAGACTGCATAAGAACTTCCATGTCATATTTAATATTGTGACCAGTCTTCTTGATAGAAGAATCCTCGAAAAATTGTTTCCATTGCTTTACCGCCTCAGGGTCAGTAGGGACATACCAAGCCCGCAGAGTATTATCTTTTTTGTATATCGCAAAACTCATTCCAATAATCGGACTCTTTCGTGGCCCCAACCCATCCGTCTCGGTGTCAAACGACACAATACTAGCCCCCTCAAGCTCCTCCCGTAACGCTAATTGCTCCTCTTGCGTACTAGCAATAGCATATCCCTCAGGAAGTTCGGTGGATTTTTTTGACGCCACAAGTGTTGGCTGCGCACCGTTTTCACTTGCAGGTATCCTTGCCAGAAGCGTACGAAACTCGAGCGTACGAAATACCTCGCGAACAGCTTGCTCGTCATAATCAACCAGTAAAGCATCCTCAAGGGATACTGCGACCGGAACATCGCGATGAATAGTTGCTAGATCCCTACTAAAGAGAGCGTCTTTCTCATGACCCTCCAAACGAGTCCTTGCGCGCTTCGGAAGCTCCTCAATGTGATCAAAGACATTTTCGATAGATCCATACGCCCCAATTACATCCTTTGCAGTTTTCACCCCTATGCCTTCAACGCCTTTAATATTGTCAGAAGGATCGCCTGCAAGCCCTTTATAATCAGGGATTTTATCAGGAGAAAATCCATACACTTCCTGTACAACTTCTGGAGTATACAACAGCGTATCCGCCATTCCTCTCTTAGGAGAAAACACGGAAACATTCTCGTCGACGAGCTGGAGTGTGTCCATATCGCCAGTGACTATAACGATCGAAATTTGCTTTTTAAGCTTCGATACAACAGTTCCGATAATATCGTCCGCCTCATACCCTTGTTTTTCAAGAATTGGAATATTAAAGGCATGCACCACGTTTCGAACAATATCAAACTGCGCAACAAGGTCATCAGCAGCAGCCTTTCGATGCGCCTTATAATCTTCATACTTTTCATGACGAAACGTAGGCCCCTTCATATCAAACGCTGCAATCACATGAGTCGGCTTAAGGCTTGTCATCATCTTCAAAAGCATCGTAGTAAACCCATATACCGCATTCGTAGGAATACCCTCGGAGGTACTCATAGGGGGCAATGCGTGGTACGCCCGATGAATTAAGGCGTGTGCATCTATAATTGCTAATTTTTGCCGCTTTGCCATATAGCTAAGTGTATACCCGCGCTTAAGAATTCATGCGATCAATACGCACAATTCTCTCAGATTCTCGTTGCCCCCGAGTAAAGAGAAGTTTCCAAGTGCGCCCCCGAGGATGCACGGACAATAGTTCGCCCCACTCGATGACTACAACACTCTTTTTCTGCTTTGCCGTATCTAGCATTTCTTGGACATAATTATTGTTCATTGTTAGTACATCCGATTCCCCCGTCCTATATAGATCAATATGCACAATAGAAGAGATAGCGCCACGTCCAGGCACTTCGTACTCGCCCATAAGCGTGTAGGTAGGTGAAGTAATGGGCACAGATACCCCTAGTGCCTTGCCCAAAGCCTGGGTAAACGCCGTTTTACCAGCACCAAGCTCTCCAGAAAGCAGTAATGTATCGCCAGCCCCTATTTGACCTGCGATGGTTTTCGCAAAACTCGCGAGCTGATCAAGATTTGCTATATTATAAGACCCCTCAATAGAAATTTCTTCCATATTGCCTATCCTACACCAAGATGCCAATCGGTATACATATATTTCCACACATAGGCTAGTTTCTTTTATTCCTCAAACGATATAGGATGAAAAGATTTCAAACTATGAGTCTCCCAGAAATTCAACAGGCCCTCTCTATTCTCAGCCGCTCATCGAGCATTCTACTTATAGTTCCAGAGAAAACATCGCTCGACGCGTTTTCATCGATGGTCGCGTTAAATCTTGCGCTGCTAAAGCACGCGAATAAAAATGTACATGCAGTGAGCCCATCGCACGTGCCCAAAGCACTTCAGTTCCTCCCTGGATCATCCCAGGTAACCATGCAGCCGCAAATGAAACCCCAGCTCATCATAGACATAGCGGGGATATCCACGGGTGGCACAATTCGACAGCAAGAGCTAAAGGGAGGAGTGCGAATTCAAGTAGCACTACCCGAGGGCGTAGAGGTATCAGCAGATCTTATAGAAACTCATATCAGGCAACTTCCATATGATGCTATCGTCCTTGTTGGCGCATCCGATCTGGCTGATATAGGCCCCCTATTCACAAGTCACGCCGACTTTTTCTATAACACACCGATTATTAACATAGATAATCGCGCAACAAATGAGCATTTCGGAACTGTAAATATTGTAGATATAACATCTTCCTCAATCGCAGAAATAACGCACGAACTCATTTCAGCGCTCGGGTCAAACATGATCGATGCAGACATAGCAACCGCACTATATGCTGGAATCGTAGATGCTACAGAATCATTCCAAAAACCATCAACTACACCACACGCCTTCCAAATAGCTGCGGAGCTTATGGAATACAAGGCCCACACCGACGCAGTAATCCAGCAGCTCGTAAAAACAAAGCCGTTATTCCTCTTAAAGCTTGCGGGAAGAACCTATGCCCGACTTCGGCACGACGAATATGGCCGCATTTTTTGGAGTATTCTGCGCACATTGGACTTCATTGAGAGTGAAGCTACAGAAAGCCACATTCCTCTTGTTATGAAAGAACTAAAAAGCAATATTTCAAGCTACAATGTTGCAGCGATTCTATATGAAAATGAGAGCAAAAAGTACATTGTTTACCTAGCCCTCGGAAAAGGCCTAGCAAAACGATCAAAAGAAATCCAGGAGCAGCTCGAGGCAAAAAAAGAAAACAATCTTCTTTCGTTCTCCGTCGAAGCCCCTAACCTCGAAGAAGCGGAAAAACGAATGATCGGAAAAATCCAGAATATACTTCCAATTAGCGCTACCGCCTAATTACTCCTGAGAAACTCGCGCGACTTCATCGAGGGTAGTTTTTTTGTCGATAACTTTAAGGTACGCATCCTGGGCAATAGTAGTCATACCATCCTTAAGAGCCAATGCTTGAATTTCTGAACTACTAGCCCCTTCAAGTACTTTCTCTTTCATTTCACCCTGCACGCCGAATATTTCAAACACGCCCAGACGACCATGATATCCAGTATTACCGCACGCATTGCAGCCAACAGCACGCATAAACTTTAAATCTGGGCTATCCAGTATTTGAGGATCGAAGACGTCTGTTCGAACTCCCTCCATAGCATTTTTCACCTGAGCGACCTGTTCTGGTGTGGGGGTATACTCTTGCCCACAAGAAGAGCAAACAACTCGGACGAGACGTTGCGCAATAACAAGATTAAGAGCAGGGGAAAGTACATATGGCTGTATTCCCATATCAATAAGTCGAGGAACCGCTCCTGCGGCATCGTTTGTATGTAATGTAGAAAACACCAAGTGTCCGGTAAGTGCAGCATGAACTGCAGTCTCTGCGGTTTCTGCGTCTCGCATTTCTCCGACCATAATCATGTCGGGGTCCTGTCGCAAAATAGAGCGTAAACCAGAGGCAAACGAATACCCAGCGTCTGTATCTACCTGAGTTTGTTCAATGCCAGGTATACGATATTCAATTGGATCCTCGAGGGTAATAATCTTCAGCTCCGGATTATTCACTTCTCGCAAAAAGGATGCGAGCGTTGTGGTTTTTCCAGACCCAGTAGGCCCGGTAATGAGGATCATTCCATTTACCCTCCTTAACTCCTGAATCACAATATCATGATCCCGTTTCTTCATACCGAGTGCCGCAATCTCAACTGCTTCCGCCCTTCTATTTAACAAACGAATAACAATGTTTTCCCCATTCCCACCAGGCAACGTAGAAAGACGCATATCATACGTTTCGTCACCAATTCTCAAAACAAAACTTCCATCCTGAGGAACGTCGCGAATATTGAGCTTCAATTTAGCCATAACTTTTACGCGAGAAAGAATAAGGGCCCACCCCTCTCGATCAAACGTAGCAACATCCTGCAACACACCGTCAATACGGAAACGAAGACGAGCCTGCTTTTCCTTAGGTTCAACGTGAATGTCGGAGGCACGCAAACGCACAGCGCTAATCACTATGGCGCTTAATATTTCTGTAGGAGGCATGCTTGTAATGCGCAACCCAAGCTCTTCCAAATTTTTCAACTCCGTAGAAAAGGTATCCGCATCCTCTTGGTTAATTCTTAATTCGTCTTGTGGAGCCTCAACGATACTAGAATCTCGGCGATATCGATCAATTGCAGACTTAACACTACGGGCCGAAACGACATAAAGATGAGGCTTATACCCCATTGTGTCCTCTAGTTGCTTCGCGAGACTCTGTACCGCTGGAGTAGACGGGTCGAATGCAGCAAGCCTAACATCTCCTCCTTGTTTATAAAAAAGCACAGCTTGCGCATCAATAGCATCCTTGCGCGATACACGCTCAAGCACATCTGAATCGATCGGAAAAACAACCAAGTTTACATATGGCAAATTCAGCTGTGCAGCACGCCTTTCAGCAAGACGCTCCTCTTGCCCTTGGGAAAAAGTGGAGAGACGCGCTCCTAATTCTTTGCGCTGCTCCGACTCAGATAATACCGGATCAAATGGCATACGCTACAAAGTATATCGCAGATTGCGCCGTTTGTACTGCTTATAGATGCTTTCGCAACACCTTATTCATTTCAATAGAATCATGAATAAGCACTGGCCGCGGTACAGCATCATGCTTCTGCTGCGGAGAATCTGTTTTCCGAACAACTTCAACTTTTTCCAAGTTATATTTATGAGAATCTTCAGTAAACTCAACCCACTGCTGCCCCGAAACCAATTCAATTGGGACCCTTCCCGTATTCGCAATAACCACATCAACAGGCCGCTTAAGATACGACTCATACACGCGCACAAAATCCTCTCCACTCCATCCAACAGTATGAAGCGGCGTCGTAAGTAACGTCATAACAACCATAATGCGAGCTTTGCTATCAGCAAGAGCTTGAGGATTGCCCAAGGAAAGGGATGCCAACGTCGGAATAATAGATCCATACGTATGCCCAGGAGCAATAATAATATGAGTAGCCTCTTCTAAAGCACGCTTTGCGCGAGGGTTTAACGGAACATCTTTCTCCTGAAACCCTACCCGGATATCTTCGGGTTTCCACAGAGGATTCTCCTGAACATTCACATTCCATGAAATAAAATGCTGCCCGCTCCCAAGAAGCTGTTCTTCCCCATCACGCACCACAGATACCTGCTGCGTGAGTGGCTTTAGAGTTGTTGGAATAACGCCCGCATATTTAGGAACTTGAAGCACCCGAGCAAATGTGGCTATTCCAGCATCAAGATCACTCGTAAGCTCTAAGGCTGTTAAAAGGGCATTACGTAATGTATGTCCCTCAAAATCTCCATTTTCAAATCGATACTCAAGAGCTCGTAAAAACTTATCCCCCCGAATATCGCCACGAAGAGCGCTTAGTGCCAGTAGGCATTTCGTTAAATCTCCCATTGCACCCACATCATATTGCTCCCGAAGACGACCAGTAGATCCGCCGTCATCAGCCATATGAACAAGAGCATATAGCGAATCTATCCCCTGATCATTGAGA
>JBPOIM010000009.1:0-2508 GCA_052034485.1 Candidatus Anderseniibacteriota bacterium
CCTGCTGACCGACGAGAAGGCGCTCTACGGCTCGTTGAAGCAGAAGCTGTTCGGTGACCAGCTCGCGCACGAGACGGTGTCGGGCAAGGCGCCGCGGCCGACCTGGAACCCGCTGTTTCCGATCAACCACACCGAGGCGATGCTGCGCGACAACTGTGGCCGGCTCCGCCGGCGGTCGTGGCTGGCGAGCAAGCAAGCGCGCTACTTGCGCCGGCAGCTGGACCTGTTCGCCGCCTACCGCAACTGGTGCCGGCCGCGCACCAACCACGAGCCGCAGCAGCTGGCGCCGGGCGTCGTGCTGCGGCTGCTCCAGCGCAACCTGGAAGCCCAGGAACTGCTGGCGTGGCGGCAGGACTGGCGCGGGCTGTCGATCCACCCGACCAGCACCGACGGCACCGGCACTTGCGGCGCGGCGGCATGAGCGTGGTCCACGGAAAGCACCAGTTCCTACTGGCCGCGCGGCAGCCGTTCGGCCGGCTTCTCGCGGTAGAAGTCGCCGATGATGCGCCAGCACTCCTGTGCCGTCTCCGCGTACTGGAACAGGCCGAGGTCCTCGGGCGAGATCGTGCCTTCCTCGACGAAGAGGTCCCAGTTGATCAGGCGCTGCCAGTAGTCGCGGCCGAACAGCACGACCGGAATCGGCTGCATGCGGCGCGTTTGGATCAGGGTCAGCGCCTCGAACAGCTCGTCCATCGTGCCGAAGCCGCCGGGGAACGCGACCATCGCCTTGGCGCGCATCAGGAAGTGCATCTTCCGGATCGCGAAGTACTTGAACTCGAAGCAGAGCTCCGGAGTGATGTAGCTGTTCGGCTCCTGCTCGAACGGCAGCGTGATGTTGAGTCCGATCGACTTCGCGCCGACGTCGAAGGCGCCGCGGTTGGCGGCCTCCATGATGCCGGGGCCGCCGCCAGTGCAGACGACGTAGTCGCAGCGGTGGTCGATCTGGCACTGGCCCGAGACGATGCGCGCGAACTCGCGCGCTTCGTCGTAGTAGTGCGCCTTCTTGGCCACGTTCTCGGCGATGCGCACGCGGTGCTGCAGCCGCGCGTCGTCGGGCTTCTTCGCCGCCGCCGCGCGGGCCTCGGCCAGGCGCCGCTCGGCCACGTCGCGCTCGACCACGCGCGTGCCGCCGAACACGACCACCGTCGAGGCGACGCCGTGGTCGTGCATGATCAGCTCCGGCTTCAGCAGCTCGAGCTGCAGCCGCACCGGCCGCAGTTCCTCGCGGCCCATGAAGTCGGGGTCGGTGTGGGCCTGGCGGTACGAAGTCGACAGCCGGATCGCGCGGATGCGCTGCGAGTGCTCGTCGTTCGCGACCGGGGGCGGAGTCGGTTGGCTCATGGCTCGGAGGTGCCGCAGCCATCGGCATTCCAGGGGCGTCGACGCGAGACTTCCCGGCGCCGCGGCTATCCTGCGCCGCGATGGCCACTCCGCGGCTGACCTACTGCGGCAACGTGCACGCGGCCGGCGACCTGGCGACGCACCTGGCGATGCTGCAGGCGCACGCAGTGCCGATCGCGGCGCACCGGCGCGCCGCGGGCCGCGCCTTCGGTCTCGGGGTCTGGTGGCCGGACACGCTGGCGTGCGAACTCGCCGGTGACCCGGCGGCCCGCGCCCGGCTCACCGACGCGCTCGCGGCGGCCGACCTGCAGCCGTGGACGCTGAACGTGTTCCCGTTCGGTGGCTTCCACGACACCGTCGTCAAGACCGCGGTCTACCGGCCGGACTGGGAGCACGAGGACCGGCTCGCCTACACGCGCACCTGCGCCGAACTCGCGGCGCCGCTGCTGCCGGCCGGCAGCGTGCTGCCGCTGTCGACGCTGCCGCTCGGCTATCGTGCGCCCGGCGCGCCGCCGCCGGACCTGCGGCGCATGGCGCGCAACCTGGCCCGCTGCGCCAGCGCCTTCGCCGCGATCGCGGCCGAGACCTCGGTCACCTGCGTGCTCGCGCTCGAGCCGGAGCCGGATTGCCTGCTCGAGACCACGGCGGCGACGGCGGCGTTCCTCGAACGCTGGTTGTTCGACGAAGGCGCCTGGACCACGGTGCCGGAGGCCGTGCTGCGGCGACATCTCGGGGTCTGTGTCGACCTCTGCCACCTCGCCGTCGTCGGCGAGGCGCCGATCCCGGCGCTCGACGACCTGCAGGCGCGCGGCATCCAGGTGCCCAAGATCCAGGTCTCGTCCTGCCTCGAAGTGCGTGAGCCCGCCGGCCTCGACCGGCTGCTCGCGTTCGCCGAGCCGCGGTACCTGCACCAGCCCGTCGGCGCCGACGGCACGCGCGCCCTCGACCTCGATGAGGTGCGCCGCCGCCGCGGCGAGTTCGCCCGGGCCGGTCGTGTGCGCTCGCACTACCACGTGCCGCTGTTCTGGGACGAGCCCGGGCCGTTCGGGTCGACGCAGGCCGAAGTGCGCGGAGTTCTCCGCCACCTCGCCGCGTCGACGCGCCCGCTGCCCCTGCTCGAGGTCGAGACCTACACCTGGCAGGTGCTCGGTGGGGGCGCGCTCGGTG
>JBPOIM010000010.1:0-3194 GCA_052034485.1 Candidatus Anderseniibacteriota bacterium
GGTGGCGATCATGAGTCCGCAATTCCTCGTGGCTCCCTGCCCGCCGCCGAAGGCGTACGGTGAATCGGGCGTGAATATCCGCAAAGGGGAAACCATCGACCTGCACCATTTCTACAACGAGCTCATCCTGTGCGGGTACCGCGTAGCGGAGGACAAGCACCTGAAGGTCGGCGAATACCGCATGGAGGGTGGGATGCTCGGCGTGTTCCCGTTCGGCGAGCAGTACCCGACGCGGGTCGAGTTTTTCGATACGACGGTGGAATCGATCGCGCGCATCGACCAGGATAAGAAGGAAACCATGTAGCTCGCTGACGAGCTCCATATCCCGCCCTACACGTTCGATGGTCAGAGCGGATTCCTGGCCCAATACTTGCCCGCCAATAGTCTCCTCACCTACGACGAGCTGGAGGGCGAGGAGGAATCTTTTTGGGAAACCGCCACTGAGGCGACGAAGGGTGTCCATGGACTCAAAAAGCTCACCCTCACGTCGTTTCCCAATGAGGACGCGGAATACGAGCACCTGCGCTACGTGTCGGTGACGAAGTATTACGCGATCTCGGATTTCATCAACGACATCAAAGAGCGCCTGGCGACGGACTGGAAAATTGTACTGCATACGAAGAACGTGACCGAGGTGGAAAACATCCTGCACGAACACCTGATCCCGTTCTCGAACGAGACCCAGGCATTCCTGCGCGCCAACCGCGGGGTGATGGTGGAGTCCGCGGCGGACGAGGAGGCCGTGCCGCGCAGCTTCCAGAACACCAGCCTCAAAATCGCGGTGCTGACCGACCGCGAGATCTTCCGCGTGCGGCGCAACGTCGGCGCGTTCGAGCAAAAGACAGTGCTTGAATTCCTAACGAGTCTCAAGGTCGGGGACTACGTGGTGCACAACGACCACGGCATCGGGAAATTCATCGGGGTGGAAAAGAAGACCATCGATGGGATCGTCAAGGAGTATATCCACATCCAGTACGCCGGGAATGACCGGCTGTTCATCCCCACCGACCAGGCCGGGAAGCTGTCGCGCTATATCGTCAGCGATGATGAGGAACCGAAGCTCACCAAGCTCGATAGCGGGGAATGGGCGAAGGTCAGCCACGCGGCGAAGAAGGAAGCGGAAAAGATCGCCAAAGAACTGCTGGAGCTGTACGCGAAACGGCGCATGTCGACCCGGCCGAAATACCTGCCCGATACTCGAGAGCAGGAGGCGCTCGAGACCGGGTTCCCGTACGAGGAAACGCCCGGGCAGCTCAAGGCCATCGCCGAGGTGAAAAAGGATATGGAAAAGGAAACGCCCATGGACCGCCTACTGTGCGGCGACGTGGGCTTCGGAAAGACGGAGGTGGCCGTGCGGGCCGCGTTCAAGGCGGTGGCAAGCGGGAAGCAGGTCGCCTTCCTTTCTCCCGTGACGATCCTGGCCGACCAGCACTACAAGACCTTCTCGCGCCGCCTGGATCCCTTCGGCACGAAGGTGGAGGTGCTGTCACGCTTCCGGACAAAGAAGGAGCAGTCCGAAACCCTGGCACGGCTGGCGAAGGGGGAGACACAAGTGATCATCGGTACCCACCGCCTCCTGCAGGACGACGTGAAGTACAAGGACTTGGGGCTGGTGATCATCGACGAGGAGCAAAAGTTTGGTGTGAAGCAGAAAGAACAACTCAAGAAGCTGCGCACGAATGTGGATATCCTAACAATGACAGCCACGCCCATCCCGCGCACGCTACATCTTGGCCTCAATCGCCTGCGCGACATCAGCACCATCACCACCCCGCCGCCCGGCCGCCTGCCGATCATCACCGAGGTGCGCAAGTATGGCGAGATGCTCATCCGCGACGCGGTCCTGTTCGAGCTTAACCGCGGCGGACAAGTGTTCTTCCTGCATAACACCGTTCAGACGATCGAGGGATTGGCCGAAAAGCTGCGCATGCTCATCCCTGAAGCGAGTATCAAGGTAGCGCACGGGCAGATGGATAGCGACCTCCTCGAGGAGCGCATCCAGGGCTTCCAGAACAAGCAGTTCAACGTGCTGGTAAGTTCCACCATCATCGAGAACGGCATCGACCTGCCAAACGCCAACACCCTCATCGTCAACGACGCGGACGAGTTCGGCCTGTCCCAGCTCTACCAACTGCGTGGCCGGGTAGGACGCGGACGGACACAGGCCTTCACCTACCTGCTCTACCATGGACAGCGCCTGTCGCTCGAGGCGAAGAAGCGGCTCAGGGCCATCGTGGAGGCATCGGAGCTCGGGAGTGGGTTCCAGATAGCGATGAAGGACCTCGAGATCCGGGGAGCGGGTGACATCCTGGGCGTTTCGCAGCACGGCGTGATGAAGAGCGTGGGGGTGGGGCACTTCATCCGGCTGCTCAACCAGACCGTGGAGGACATGAAGTCCGGCCGCATCAGCGAGGACCTGTCCGGGACCGCCCATGAGCAGGAGAACGTGACGATCGAACTGCCGCTGACGAGCTATATCCCCGAGACCTACATCAGCGATTACAAGGAAAAGATCGCGCTGTACCAGAAGATGTCGGCACTGGAGACGGTGCAAGAGCTGCATGACCTGCAGCGCAGTGTGCAGGACGAGTACGGCGCGCTGCCCAATGAGGTGAACAACCTGTTCCGCGTGCTGGAGATCAAAGCACTGGCGCGCGCGGCGGGCCTACTCTCGGTCAGGGCCTACACCCAGACCCTGCAAGAGAAAACGGTGGAGCTGCACCTGTCCAAGCGCGTGACCCCCTTCCAGATCATGGCCGTGCTGCGCGACGACAAGCGCGGCGCGTGGACGATCAGCGGGGACAAGCTGAAGATCAGCATGAAGAACCTCGGCATCGACTGGTATTTCGGCCTGGTGGACAACCTGCGCAAGCTCATCGCCGGGAAGCAGCAGGAGGCTAAGGAAAAAGATAAGGCTGCCAAAGGTCCGGAGGTGGTGAAGGCTGCCGCCGTTGACGCGCAGGGGTAAAACGGATAGGCTACACCGCGCCACCCGACTTCGCCAAAGGCTTCGTCGGGCATACCCGTGCGGAAGGGTACTCAAGTGGCTGAAGAGGCGGGTTTGCTAAACCTGTAGGGGGATGTAAATCCCCGCGGGGGTTCGAATCCCCCCCCTTCCGCCATCGCTGATCAACGGTAGGATGTTGGTTTTTTGAAAGCGAGTAATGAACAGCATGACGAGGGGGAGGTCGCCA
>JBPOIM010000030.1:0-2816 GCA_052034485.1 Candidatus Anderseniibacteriota bacterium
AAGAAAAAGCCACTGATGGGTATCAGCGGCTTGTTGGTTGTAAATGGAACAGAAGGGGTATTAGTGTGCACGCTGGAATCGGACTAGCAGCTCCTCCCCAGTGAGTTGTTGATAGGCTGTTCGCAATATTCTTTCTGTGTGTAGGTTACCATCTGCAAACTTGATGGCGGAGGCAATACTGTATGCTGCGACAGTCCTTTCCGCTTTTTCTGCGAGTCTTCGTGTGATTTCGGTGTTATTACCCAACATTCCTTGGTTGCTTTTTAGATACATAAGAACGTTTCGTATGTCTTCTGCATCTACAACAACCAGGCGTCCTCCTTTTGCTGCCGAGCGAAGCATCGCAGGCCCGCCGATATCTGTTTGCTTGGTGAGCATTTCAAATGTTGCATTCGGATCAGCAATTGTTTTCACGAGCGGATACAGGTTGATGTACACAAGGTCAATAAACTCAATTCCAAGCCGGCCGAGCTCTGCTCTGTCCTTCGCATTGTTTTGCGCGAGCAGACCGGCATGTATTTCTCGCGAAAGTGTGACAACACGATGGTCAAGAATTGGTTCTCCGACAATACCGGCGATATCTGTTACTGGGATGTTTGCGTCTGCAATTGCTTTTGCAGTTCCTCCAGATGCGAGGAGCTTCCAACCGAGGGCGTTGAGTGCTTTCGCGAACAAAACAACGCCTTCTTTGTCGTATGCGGAAAACAGTGCGGTGGGCATGGGTCTATTCCTTCCTATGGGTTGTAAGGGGCAAGTTTTATGCTCAGGCGCGTATGCCTAGCTGATCACGATAGCGCGAATACTCTCTAAGGGGCAAGGGTATGTCAGGGCTTCTTGACACGCATATTTAAAAGATGTAAAAAGCACAGTAGTCGGTTTTTAGAGGTTCTTTGGCAAAGGAGTTGGCGATGACTGGCTGGAAACGCAAGCGAGGATATTCTGGTTGCAATCATAAAGGTACTGCGCCATATTGTCGCCGATGCATGAACATGAGGAAGCCGGGATCAAAGTTTACAAAAAAAACAAGATCCGGTAGCGCAAAGAGAGCATTGCGTGAAATGCGTGGATCGTCGGCATAAAGCCTGCTGGGGACGTAGCTCAGTCCGGGAGAGCGCTTGCGGTAAAACCGCAACAGGTCGGAGGTTCAAATCCTCCCGTCTCCATTTACCCCGTGTATCTAGTTATTAGGTAGCGGGGCTTTTCTTTGGATGTGTTGACGCTTTATGTGTGGGGGAATAGCGTATGTGGTAGGTCGTAGTTGAACTTTTTGCAAAGGAGGTATGCCGATGGCAACCACAGGAACGCCACGTATGGGAGTGCGGAAAGACAGGAGAATTGTGTTCTCCCAGTGCGCAGAGATCCATGCACTTTACTACCTTGACTGTCTTCGGAACTCAAAGGAAGGAGGATTGGCCTCTGCTGCCGAGATTTCTCGGGAAGTGATTGGTCTTCCGAAAGAAGCTGATGTGCATACGGCCCTTGAGGCGCTTGCCTCAAAAGGTGTTGTAACTGTCGAGATGGCGCCCGGAGATATTGCTACATATCGGCTGAAAGACGATGTTGTGGTGGAATCCATAGTAGCCAGAATACTGAACGTTGAAGCATGAGGAATGCAGGATACTGCCATGAAGAGCAACTATGCCTCGCTGTGTACTATCAGCGAGGCTTTTTCTTTTTTATATCAGACAATACTTATAGAAAATATCAAGATCAGCTAATCTTGACCCGAAAAAGAAATGAGGGTAATTTTATCAGATGTCCGGCCACGCGCCGGTCTTTTTTATTCGTAGGCTTGTGTCATGGAAACGTTATTAGAGAAAGTTGAAACAATTGAGCAAGAAGCAAAGAACATTATTGATACTGCTTCTGAGAATGGAAAGCGTGAAGTAGACGCATTTATTGCAAGCGAAGAAGGCTTTTTGGAAGGCGTAAAACAGCGTGCACATGAAAGAGGTGAGCAGATTGTTGCTGAGGCGAACGCGCAGGCAAAAGAGGCGAGCAGTAAAATTCGCCAAGATGGTTCACTTTCTACAAAGGCGGTAGATAGTGTTGCGGCAAGTAATACGCAGGCTGCGCTTGGTGTTGTGAAAGATTTTTTTACTCAAGATTTTCTCGCATAGCACTTCGCATATGATTGCACCGATGGCAAAAATCCATATTGCCGCTCCACTGTCTGACAGAGATGCGCTGTTGGCTTGGCTACAAGACGAGGAAGTGGTGCATATTGATCACGAAGAGCGCAGTGTATCGGAAGCGAGCGCATCCCAAGTTGGATTTGAGTTGGCGGAACTTCAATTTATTTTAGATGTTGTTGTCCAGTTGCAGCGTGAACTTGATATTGTTCCAAAAAAGAGTTTGAAGGAATTGTTTGTTTCAAAGCCAGCTGCAAGCCTAGCACAGCTAAATAAGACGCTTGATAATTTTGATATTCATGCAGTTATTGAACTTGCACATCGCATTCATACTGAACTTGATGAAGCATCTCAAGCTGAAGCTGCGCTTCGCAGTGAGCTTGCGCTCCATATGCCATGGCAACAATTGCGCTTTGCCGCAGGGCGCGTTGTAGATTCTGTTGTGCATACGTTTGTTACGTATAGTTCTCGCCGAGAGGAACAATTTAGAAAGGCGATGGCAAGTATTCCAACACTTGTGTTTCAGGAAGTGCGAAGAGAAGCTGAAGGAAAAGCAGAGCGAGTATACGCAGAGATTGTTGTGCATCAGCAGCAAGAGGCTGCTTTTATTGCGCTTCTTTCTGAATACGATATTGAACGCGTGCAACTTTCTTGTGAGGAAGGGCAGTCAATTGCAGAACGAAT
>JBPOIM010000067.1:0-5626 GCA_052034485.1 Candidatus Anderseniibacteriota bacterium
AGGATGCGCGCAACCGGAATAGAAGTAATGGAACTTAGTGCGTGCGCAATGTCTTCGCTTTGGTTAAACCCTCGGGCACGCTGTCTGGAAGTGTGAAGGGGGATTGGCACTAAAACAGCCCGCATCGCTAAATCGGGGAGCGGTGCGATTGCTGTAAGGCCTGGTATGAGTAGTCCGCCAAGAATTTCGCTTATGGGGCGTACGCCTTTGAATTTTAACCATTCAATTCCACGTTGGATTGCTTGGTCGGAATACGATCGTGCACTGATAAAACCAGTGAGGGGAATCTCCTCTCTGCATGCGCGACATGTTTTGCCACGAGGATGTTCTGTTTTGCAACCTATACAGTGAAGAACATGGGGGGAGGGAAGCGCTCTACAGGCGCTACAGTACCACGTACCTTCTGCAAGGCAGGATATACACCGCGAAGGAGCTAAGGCGTCTTTGAGGCCTTCTGCGAGCGATGCGATGGAATGTTGTAGCTTCACCGGGAAGCAGGGGTAACTTCTGCTTGTGTTTGTTCGATAGTAATAGAGTTTCCGGTCTTCTTTGCGTTTAACACCTGCCCATCGGAGAATTCTTTGTTGATAATTGAATGAGCGATCGGATCCTCAAGAAGCTCCTGAACGATTCTGCGGATAGGGCGTGCGCCCTTTCCTTCTTTGAATGCGCGTTCTGCTATCTCTGTGATAACTCCTTTTGATACTTGAAGGTGAATATCTTTTGTTTCAAGGATATCTTGGAGTGACCGTACGTGGCTTTTTGTAATCTTTTCCATGTTTGCAAGTGTAAGGGGAGAGAACACGACGATTTGATCGATACGAGCGAGAAGTTCCGGTGCCATTTTGTTTTGCAGTTCTTTGAGTACTGCATCTTTGAGCTGTTCATATTTTTGCTGCGCAGTATCTTGTTCTTCGGATTCTTCTGGCATTGCAAACCCCATGCGTGCTTGTTGCGAAAGTTCGTGGGAGCCAATGTTGCTCGTCATAATGATAATAGTGTTTCGGAAGTTTACTTTGCGTCCGTGGGAATCGGTTAGTTCTCCTTCGTCTAATATTTGGAGAAGAATATTCCATACATCACGATGCGCTTTTTCTATTTCGTCGAACAATACAACAGAATATGGTTGGCGGCGTACATTTTCGGTAAGCTTTCCGCCTTCTTCGTACCCAACATATCCTGCTGGGGCGCCAATGAGTCGTGATACGGAGTGCGATTCCATAAACTCTGACATATCTACGCGAATAAGTGCGTCTTCGTTTTCAAATACTTCTCGCGCAAGAACTTTTGCTGTTTCCGTTTTTCCAACTCCAGTTGGACCAAGGAAAATAAACGATCCAAGTGGGCGATTGGGGTTTGCGATACCGGCGCGAGACCTACGGATGTATCGAGACACCGAATTGATGACCTGCTCTTGTCCAACAATAAACTGGCGCATCACGTCTTCAAGGTTTGCTAACTTTTTTGATTCCTCCTTGAGCATTTTGCCAGCGGGGATTCCGGTACTTTCCGCGATAACCTGTGCAATATGTTCTGCTCCAATGGAAAGACGCTTATCTGTTTTGGAGGAAATTTTTCTTGTGTACTCAGCAAGCTTTTCACCAAGAAGGTCCTCTTGGCGCTTTGCAGCGAGAGCATCTTCGTAGTGCTCAGCTTCTATAGCAGTTTCTTTTTTCTGGCGAAGTGTTTCAAGCTCGTTCTTTAACGTATTTGCATGCTGTGCTTCTTCTGTCCCTGCAATTTTAAGTTGGAGTGTCGCAGCTGCTTCATCGAGCAAGTCGAGCGCCTTGTCGGGAAGGAAGCGGTCGGGAACATAGCGAATACTCATTTCTACTGCCGCGTGAATTGCTTCGTCGGTTACGGTGAGCCCATGATGTGCTTCGTATGCTTCTCGAGCTCCTTGTAAAATGGTGATCGTTTCTTCTGGGGAAGGTTCTTTTACATGCACTGGCTGGAAGCGTCGTTCGAGCGCAGCATCTTTTTCGATGTGTTTTCTGAACTCGTCGAGTGTTGTTGCACCAATAACACTTACTTCGCCACGAGCCAATACGGGCTTTAACATATTTGCTGCATCCATACTGCCACCAGAAGAACCGGCTCCTACGATGGTATGGATTTCATCAATAAACAATACGGTTTCGCGGTTTTCTTCGAGCTCGCGCATGAGCTCTTTGATACGCTCTTCAAATTCACCACGAAATGTTGTTCCGGCGAGAATGCCAGCCATGTCGAGAGAGAGGATTCGTTTTCCTTGGAGCTTGGTCGGGACCTGTCCGGATGCAATGCGTTGTGCAAGCCCAATAACGATAGCTGTTTTTCCAACACCGGGGTCACCAATTAAAATCGGATTGTTTTTATTCTTCCGATTCAAAATACTCATCATGCGGTCTACTTCTTTTGAGCGACCAATAACGGGATCAAATTTATTTGCCGCCGCCATTGCTGTTAAGTCTTGAGTGAAAAAGTCGAACGCTGGAGTTTTCTGTTTCTTCCCGCCCGCGTGCGCGCTCGTTGCTTCCGGTAATATAATAGAGGGACCTGCTTCTTCGCGCTTTTGTGGCTTCTGCTCCGCTTCAATTGTTTTCATTGGATTGTTATTTGATCCAAGAAGGTTTGAAAGGTCAGGGAAGTGGGATGTGCTTTTTAAAACAATCTGTACTTGTTGGAGAAGTGACTTTACATCAACAGGAGACTTTTCAAGGAGTCTGTATGCTACGCAATCCTTGAGTGTAAGAATTCCATACAAGATATGCTCAGTGCCAATGTAGCGATGATGATATTGGAAAGCAGTACGTGCACCTTTTTCAAATGCGGCGCGGGTGTGGGCAGAAAGTTCTTCTTTCCAGCCATTGCCTTTTTCCATACCTTCTAATTCTGTGCGCACAAACTCGGGGGTGAGTCCGAATTTTTTTAATATGCTATATGAAAGTGAGCCAGACTCTTGAATCATTCCATATAAAATATGCTCCGTACCGATGTGTCGGTGAGAGAGTTCTTGAGAAGTCTTTGATGCAGTCGCAAGAACGTTTTTTAATCTACTCGTAAGTTTGTCTTGAATAGGTTTTTCCATACGCCATAAGTATACATCATCTAAAAGAGTTCTCTAGACTTTTTTGAACACGGATAGTATCCAGTTAAGTAGAACGTATGAGTATTCGTAACCCAAAACATATCGCAGTGGATTTTTTATCTCGCCGAGACCATAGTGTGCGGGAGCTCCAGGCAAAGCTTCGCAAGAAGGGCATGGGGGATCAGGATATTGCAGAAACAATTGACTGGCTAAAAGAGAAAAAGCTATTGGATGATCGAGTGTTTGCTGCCAAGAGGGCGGAAGCATTGTTTCGGTCAAAGCCTGTTGGACCAAAATGGATTGAAGCCAAGCTACGCGCAGCGGGTATAAGTCAGAACATTGTGGACGATGTAATAGGATCGCTCGCGACAGAACAGGAATGGAATGAGAGAAGTAAAAAAGCGATAGCTGCTTGGAAGAAAGTTCACCCCAAGTACGCAGATGACACTATTCGGCACCAAAGATTTTTGATGTCACGAGGGTTTACTCAATTTGAATTTACATTTGGCGAAGACGCTTGATGCGGTCTGCGATTGGTGGGTGAGTAGAAAGAAGCCCCGCGATTGATTTTTCACGAAATGGATTTGCGATAAATAAATGTGCAGTTGCATTACTTGCGGTAGCAAGCGCTGGTCCATGAGAAATTTTCTCTAGTGCGCGCGCAAGGCCCTCGGGGTAGCGGGTTAAGAGTGCGCCAGATGAATCTGCTAAGTATTCGCGTTGGCGAGATATCGCAAGTTGGATGACTTGGGCAATGAGCGGGGAAATGAGGAGAAGAATAAAACTCACAAGCGCAAGTACGGCTCCGAGCTGATTATTATTTTCTCTGTCGTTTCTGGATCGAAACCCTCCACCAAAAAACGTTGCGCGACTTACCATGTCTGACAAAATTACGATGAATCCAATAAAGATTGCAACAAGAGTGGAGAAGCGAATGTCGTAATTTTTTACATGAGATAATTCGTGTGCGATAACTCCTTCGAGTTCCGATCGATCAAGTACTTCAAGAAGCCCCGTTGTAACGGCGATAGATGCGTGCTCCGGGTCCCTTCCCGTTGCGAATGCATTGAGTGCGGGGGATGCAATAAGGTATACCTTGGGTGTAGGAATTCCTGCGGTAATTGCTAAGTTTTCAACAATTCGATGAAGCTCCGGCGCTTGTGAAGAGGAAACTGCTTGCGCCCTGTTTGCGGCAAGCGCAACTTTATCTCCGGTGTAGTATCCGATAACAGATGACGGAATTGCGAATACCGCCGCAATAACCGCAAGAGAAAAGTCTTGTCGTGTTGCGTATGAATACAGCGCGACAACTCCAATAACAAATGCAACCACAAGGGCCATTAAGAAAAATGACTTTCTCTTATTTGCTGCAATAGCGGAATACACGGTCATACCACTTCACGCTTCCTTATATATGTTGTTATTTTTTTTCGAATGATACCTTCGGAACTTCTCTTTCTGATTCATTGTCGAGTTGGAAAAATTCTTTCTTGGTAAACCCGAATGTGGAAGCAACTATGTTGCTTGGAACTGTTTCAAGTGCGGTGTTGTAATCCCGAACTACTCCGTTGTAAAAGCGACGAGAAGAAAGGATTTTATTTTCTGTGTCAGAAAGCTCACGCTGAAGCTCAAGAAAGTTTGCGTTTGCCTTTAAGTCTGGGTACTGCTCAGATACAGCAAAGAGTGTTTTGAGTGTTGATGAAAGTGCGGATTCTGCCTTTGCTTGCTCTTCGGGTGAGTGTGCTGAAATTGCTTGCGTGCGAGCAGCTACAACGGAATCGAGTGTTTCTCTTTCGTGCGTTGCGTACCCCTTTACTGTTTCAATCAAATTAGGAATAAGGCTGTGTCTGCGCTTTAATTGCACGTCTATATCGCTCCACGCTTCTGCCGCGCGATTGCGTTGCGTTACCAGTGAGTTATATACGAACAATACATACACAACAACGACTAGCGCTACTCCTATAATCCAAGACGTAATCATGTTGATATGGTACAATTGTGCAATGCGAGGCGCAAGCGTATTTCTTGGGTAAGTATCTATGGCTCTTTTTGGTACTCCGAGTGCATACATTGGCGTTGATTTGGGAACGTCCACTTCCAAAATTGTTGAATTGCTTGGAAGAAGGAGGCGCGTAGAGCTTGTAACGTACGCAGAGGCGAATCTTGAAAACCTGTTAGTGAATCCACCAGAATCTAGTCAGCATTCTATTGATACAACGGTTGAAGCATTGCGTGTCATGATGGAAAAGGCGGGCACAACAGCAGACTCCGCAATCGCGGCGCTTCCGGGAGGCGCAGTATTTTCTACGGTGTTAATGTTGCCGCAAATTCCGGAATCGGAAATGGAACAAGCAATTCGATTTGCGGCGCGAGATGTTGTACCGGCAGATATTGATGACATGGTGCTCGGTTGGGGAAGGGTTGGTAGTCAGCCACATATGGCGACCGACAACCCCGCTGCATCAGAAGTCGATACGAAAGATGCAAAAAAAGAACCTTCGAAAGCTGCAAGTGTGTCAGACAAAAGTTTGGTTCCTGTGTTTGTAACTGCTGCTC
>JBPOIM010000057.1:0-3928 GCA_052034485.1 Candidatus Anderseniibacteriota bacterium
CTCCGTTCAGTCTTTTTTCTCAGAAAGCATTACGGGAAGTAGTTGGAAAAAAGATTATTAATGATCTTTTGTCTATGGATTCTGTTAAGCCTAAAGCCGATGTTGTGCAAATATACGGAGATAAAGAAAAAATCAAGTCAGGGATTATCGTTCCGAATACGGGGCATGAGTTAACTGATCGATATATTAAAGAAATTGAACGATTTATTTAAGAGGTGATGAGAGAGGGGATTTTGAAACAATTTTTGGATCGGATGCAGGGTTAATTGCGTGCCTCCATGTTATACTGTAATGCATGACTACTGGAGGTGTGCGTCCGATGTTTTTTAAAAAAAACGAAAACGCACCAACACCACGAAGAAAGCGTAAAACATTAGCGCAGCATGCGCGCACAATTAGCGCTGCGCCTGCAAAGCTACGTGATCGAGTAACGCAGGAGCTATACAAGCGCAATGCGGAACTTGCTGTTCGAAATAAAACGCTCGCACTGTTGAGAACCTTGGATGAGATTTCTTTGTCTTCAGAAAAAATAGAAGAAATGGCGCAGCTTATGGTGAACGCAATAGCAAAAGAGATGGGCTACGAAGTTATTACTATTGCGCTCGTAGATGAGGAGAAGAGAACCAGGAGGTGCGTTGCTGCAGGGTCTTCAAATGAGGTAATGGCAAAGGAGCTTGAGAGGATATGTCCTACGCTGCCCTTGATATCGATTTCCGAAACCCCAGATAGCGAAAAGGTGGTTGTAAGCGGGTCTCAGGTATATTCCGATTCTTTAAAATCCGTATATCCGAAAGGGCTTGTCGATGTTATTGAGGGCATTCAGTCGGATAGCGCGCTTCCGGCTCAGCATTCGTTAATTTTGCCACTGAAGTTTGGGAAAAAGACTCTTGGTATTCTCTCGTTTTCTTCGAGCCGAGCATTTACCGACGCATCAAAGTACGAGCATGAATCATTGAACGGAATTGTGGGGCTTATATCTTTGGCGTTGTACAAGGCAAAAATTTATGACGATTTGCAGCGGACGTCTGCGCAGCTTGCAGAAGCGAACGAGAAGTTGATTGATTTGGATAAAGCAAAAAGTGAGTTCTTGAGCATTGCTAGCCATCAGCTATATACGCCACTTACTGCGCTTCGCGGATATATTTCGATGATTGAAGAGGGGGATTATGGCCCTATATCGGATGAGCAGAAACCTATTTTGGATATTTTAACAAAAAGTTCGAATCGTCTGATTGATTTGATTAAAAACCTGCTTGATATTTCTCGTATTGAAAGCGGAAGGCTGGAGCTGAATTTGGAATCGATTGATTTGGTTGGGATGGCGGAGGAGTTAGTACAAGACTTGTTGCCAAATGCGATTAAGAAAGATTTGAAGCTTGAATTTCATAAACCGGAGCAGAGTATTGCGCATGTGGTGGTAGATAGTCAGCGTATCCGCCAGGTTATGTTGAATTTCGTTGATAACGCGATTAAATATACGCCCGCAGGGAAGGTGGACGTGTACTTAAAGCAGGAAGGTGAAAAAGTGCTATTTTCTGTACAAGATACTGGGAAAGGCTTAGAGACAAACGATATAGACCAGTTATTCCATAAATTTATTCGCGTAGGAGGGGCGTCGCGCTTTAATACAGAGGGAACTGGGTTGGGGTTGTATGTGGCAAAGCAGATTGTAGGGGAGCACCATGGGGAGGTTCGGGCAGAGAGCGAAGGGGTGGGCAAGGGAAGTTCGTTCATTATGGAGCTGCCTATTGAAGGATCTGAAAAAAGCCTTAAGGTAGGAGATAAGGCTTCAGTTGTAATTAAAGCTGCCGATGCACAAAAACCTGCGCAAGATACTGAAAAAAAGTAAAAAATCCCTCCCTATTATTGTGGAGGCGGTCCTTTCTGCTCTCCTGGTTTGTATTGTCGGATACGGAGTGTTTATTCGGTTTATGCCGGATCGTATCCCGCCGCATGTGCGCGTAGGGATGTTTCCAGTAAGCGGTATGAAAAGCTCTGAAGTATTATCTGCAATGGATGCATATGAAAAAGAATTTCTCCAAACGCCTATCACGGTAAGTTTTCGAGGGGCTCGCAGTACGCATACGCTGCAGGAGCTTGGGGCGAGTTTGAACAAAGAGCAAACTGCAAATAGGATTATCACATTGGCCGGTCGCCCATTTGGATTCCAGGGGCGCCAAGTTACACCCGCTGTTATATTTCACGATGACGTAGCTCTTTCCGTATTGCACCAAGATTTTTCTGAAGTGATGGTTGTTCCGCAAAATGCAACGCTTACAGTTGATCCTAACAAAAAGGTTCGAATTGTGCCTGCAAAGAGTGGGGAGTATATCAATACGTCTTTGTTGAATGCGGGAATAGAGCGAGCGCTTGGTGGCACATCTATTGCAACGGTTGAAGCGTCTGCGATAGCGGAAACTCCTGAATTTTCGTTAGAAAATATTGAACCAACGAGAATTTTTACAGAAAGCCTTATTGCATCCGGGTTTCATCTTGTTGGACCAGACAACGTTATTATCGACATTGTTCCGTCTGCCGTATTACAGATGATTTCATTTACGACAGACAAGCAGCCAGTGGTGAGGTTTGATGACGTGCGACTGCGCAACTATATTGCCGAGAGTATTGCTCCAAAAATTCGAAAAGAGCCAATCAATGCGAAATTTGAAATTGTAGATGGAAAGGTGCAGCAATTTTCGTTACCGGAAGATGGAAGAGAGCTAGATGTTGATGCTACGGTGAAGGCGATCAACGATGCGCTGGCAACACGTGCGCAAGTTGCAACGGCGCAAGTAAACGTAGTGTCGCCACTTATTTCTGATACGGGAGATAGCGAAAAGCTTGGGATTACAACACTACTTTCAACAGGAGAGTCTAACTACAAGGGGTCTCCAAAAAATCGTGTACATAATATTGGAGTAGGTGCATCGCGGTATCATGGAATTTTGATTGCGCCCAATGAAGAGTTTTCATTTAACGCATTGCTCGGCCCGGTAGATAGGGAGGCAGGGTATTTGCCGGAATTGGTCATTAAAGACAATAGTACGATTCCGGAATTTGGCGGAGGGCTATGCCAAGTATCATCTACCGTATTTCGTGCAGCTGCGCAGGCTGGTATGAAGATTACTCAGCGCAGAAACCACTCCTATGCGGTGCGATACTACGGTACGCCTGGGTTTGACGCCACAATTTATCCGCCGTATACTGATTTTCGTTTCACCAACAACACTCCCGGATACGTTCTGATACAGATGAAGATAGAAGGCACAAAGCTCAAATTTGAGTTTTGGGGCACGAGCGATAACCGGAGTGTGGAAATAGATGGGCCGCATCCGTACGATTACAAGCCGGATGGGTCTGTAAAATCAATCTTAAAGCAGAAGGTTATGGTGAATGGAGAAACAATTATTGACGACACATTTCGTAGTAATTACAAATCTCCCAACCTGTACCCACACGCATAATCTTTATGGATACAACTGAAAAACAAATACCAACTCCGCCAGTTCCACCGCCGGTACGAGTACGGCAGACTGCCACAAAAAAACAGCGAACAGTAGTGCATCGCAAGAAAGCTGCGCCTCGCCATGCTGCGCGTACACGCAAAGGAGGAAAGCGGAATAAGAAGGTACGAAAAGAATTGTCTGCTGGTGGTGTTGCTGTACGCCAGGAGCGCGGACAGTGGCTTGTTGCATTGCTCAAAACAGAACATCGACGAGGTGAAGTGTGGGTACTACCAAAGGGGCATGTAGAATTTGGAAAGCAGGAACGTGTTGATGATGCTGCAAAGCGAGAAGTGCAGGAAGAAGCCGGAATTGAAAATCTTGAAGTACGAAACCATTTAGGAACTACGAAATTTGTGTTTCAGGCTGAAGAGGCACTTGTAAAAAAGACCGTGCATTACTTTTTAATGGTGACAGACCAGGTG
>JBPOIM010000051.1:0-22464 GCA_052034485.1 Candidatus Anderseniibacteriota bacterium
CTCGTATCCTCCAAGACTTTGCCAAAACATTGGAATACCTCCCAGATTGTCCAAAAACAACAAAAATGCACTACTTTAATAAGTATAGCACTATTTGATTATATTGTCAAATATAATCAAGACGAACAATCCTAATATTGACAAATAATAAATAACATGATATTTATAGCTAACGATAGCTTTTGTCGCACACTACAATTTTCCTCCACGAGTACGAAGGAGTATGAATATGCTTAGCATAGAAATCCGAGAACAAGCAGCCAATGAAGCGTTTAAGGCTGTATTCCATGTTGCAGAACTTGTCCAAGACTCATTTCCGATGGTCACTCAATACTACGAATACTTCGTTCGTCGCACGCGGGTTGCGTTTCCAAATACGTCAAACCCTTCCAAGCTTTCTTTTAGCGATTATGGTCCGTTACTCCCAAGCAAGTACGATCCTGTTGTAAAACCTCTCTTCCTTATTTCTCTGTACGAAGAGGATGCTCAATGCGGACAGAGCTGGGAGAGACTGTATAACCCTCATGCTCATGCAGGATACAACCAGTTCATCCATGCCTGTATTGTGCAGCAGTGCAACCAAGGCGACACCAGAATAGTGCTTGGCGTAAGCATACTGCATGAGCTCTATCATGCAGTGCAAGCAACAGAAGAAGGCAGAGAGGGGACCATCTCATTCCAGAAACAAAAATTTTCAAATCCGATCCTGGACGAAGAACGGGGAGCCTATGATTTTCAACGCAACGTTGTAAGAGCATTAAATCCAGATGCATACGACAAAATCATTGAACGTCATATTCACTACCTAGAAGAGCGTATACCAGCATCAAAGCGCAGGGTCGATTGTCCAATTATTCCACTACCGCTTTGTGCCCCCCAGATGGACGCTATCTACGGCCCAGCAAAATCCCAGAAACAGTCACACGCACGCCATGGAGATTTTGTCATTATGTCATATCTGACTGCGTTCGAACGCTGGCTCTCAAAGAAAGACGCTGCACGTGCATGGAGAGCATATCTTCTCGCCTTATATGAAGAGCTGTTATAGTACAGCAGACTCAAACCCAATAACCGCCCTGGTTCATACCCGGGCGGTTTTCTTATTGCTCAAAATCTCAAATAATAAAATACCTTACCGACTACGAAGAGCCGGTAAGGCTATTTGGGTCTATACATACCCCAAAACTTTTCCTTCTTTGCATAACGCTTCCGTCAATGTCGAAAACTGTTCGAGCCTCTTGCTAATTCCGATTCCAAAATCTCGCTCTTCTTGAGCTGTTTGCTCGGGAGGGTGAACATATTCAACCGATACACCATGAAAGCGAACCCCTTCTTTCTTGGCACGCAGAAGCGGGACAAAAATCGATTCCCATGTATCGCCGTATTCCCCTCGGTAGTCGAGAAAAAATGAAAGAACCTTTGGATGAATCACACGTGGACCCATCCACACATCCAATCTTAACCCCGACACCTTGAGAAATACTTCATTTCCACTTTGCTCCAGCAACGACTGGAATTGAGGATAGGACGCAAAACCTTCTTCCGTTCGATGAGGAATAACTATGTCAGCCCAGCCCGCCAGTAGGGGAGCTGTCAGACTTCTTAAGTACGGAACAAGTGGGGCTTTTTCCGGCTCCATCCAGATGATAGCGTCAGGGTCACATGCGTTAGCCTCTCTTAAGGCCTGGCGCCGCCCAGCTCCCATTGTTGAGCCTTCATCTTCAAGGACCGTTGCTCCTTCTTTCCTTAAGGCATTGCGAACATCGCTCGAACTCTCATCAACGACAAAAACTTTAATACCTTGCTGGGTTGCTTCCGAGATCATTTTCAGAGCAAGGTGGCATCGCAGATCCTCAGTTGAGTGGTACCGGGTCGTAGTAGCAATAACGGGCATGGTACCCCTCCTTTTTGTTATGCTTGCTAATTTGAGTGTGCTTTCTCTTATACAACACAAGAGAACCGCATATATTATAATTTAAAGTGATAATAATGTCAATATCCGCAAGAAGCATTGCTTGCGTCAAAGCAGAAAAACTTGCGTTATATTGGTTTTTCACGGAAACTAAGGGAACATTCCGGGATCGTCTAGCGGCAGGACGCCAGACTCTGAATCTGGAAACTGGGGTTCGAATCCCTGTCCCGGAACCGCGTAAAAACATTGCCTTGCAATGTTCACGCGGCTTCGCCAAGCAAGCGAAGACGTGTGACAAAAAACTCCGATAGTCTGCGGAGTTTTTTGTTGTACGCGAGCCACGTGAGCGCGAAGCGCTTTTACGTGGCTGCAGGCACTTTTGATTGCACCTGCTCCATAAACGCATCTATGGTTGCGTGGAATGCGTCTATGCCTTCGGGGGATTCGAGAACAAAATCAAAGAAATCATCCGGAATGGAGAGTTGTTCTGTTTCTGTTTGGTGATTTGCAATACCCGTTGTAAGAAATTTTTCTGTTTGTAGGGCAGGGCGTGTGATACGAACAGTGATTCCGCCCATTTCTTTTATCGATTCAATTTCATTTCGAAACCGGCAACTGCTTACGATGATTCCAGTATAGGCAGACTTTTTGCCTTCCACTTCGTATGCGCCTTTTTTCTCATCATAAAAATATCCGTTTTGAATTTTTTGAACTACACGCTTCATATATACAATCCACGTTTCCGGATAGGCGAGGCGGCTTAATTCATTTCCTAATAACTGCGTAACAATGCGCGCGGAAAGATATGTGCCATCGGCACGAGGGTAGCGGGTATCGTCCATATTGCGTGCTTCGGAAGGACCCCATAGTTGCTCATCGGAAAATTCATACACTTCTTTTGCAATTCGCTTAAACGGGTCTGCCATGCTGAGTTTTACATACCCGTACTTGGCAACCATATAATCTGCCATTGTGTCTTTGCCTACACCCATGTTGCCGCTCAGGCTGATGATCATACCCTAAGCGTACCTGATACTATGGCGTGCGCAAAGCAAAATAAAACGGCCTCGCGCAGAGGCCGTAAAAGGGTCCAAGAAATTAAGTTTAGTGAGGATATCCTTCAATGTTTGCACTCAATAACAAATCATCAGGGCCGCCATGAGACGGAACGAGTTCACAAAAATTGAATACGAACCCAGTGCACTGCTCAATGGCGTTAATAATAATACTCACATACAGGGGGACACTACAGGTAACGTACGAGGAGCATTTTTTCTCGAACAACCCTCTTGCGCTCGCAACTTCTCCTGCAGACAAAACAGCTTCTTCGCGTGTTTTGTGAGTAACTACTTTGCCCTCTGCCACAGCAAGAAGAAGGAACGCAATGATAAGCGCGTCCTCTTCCGACGAAACTCTGTGAGAAATCTTTCTCTTGCCCCCTTCTTGTAATTCTGAGGAAAAGGTAACAGGTAGCTTACTGTGATCTTCTGTATCAAGAACCGCAAACGCTACAGTAGAGTCAGAAGGGCTCCACAAAATACTCGTAATCATTCCTACTGATTTTGTTGTTAGGGGGATAGGCTTTTCAACGCACAACATTATCGTGTCTCCGTTTCTGGAAATTTCTTGGGAAGGAGCGAGCCGTAACCAACCAATACTTTCTTTATACCACAGCAAATTTAAACAAATAAAAACCGGCCCTCTTGGTGTATTACTACACACAATCGGACCGGTAAGATGGTGTCATCACGCTAGGATGACTCGGACACAAGCACCACTGACCTCACACGACTTGAACCGCCTTCCGAAGTTAGATTCGATTAAATTCGTAATGATGCCAAGAGGAGTTAGGAAGCTTTTAAAGACCTTCGGATCTTTCGTACCTGACGCAGAGTCACACACCTTTTTTCTTGTTCGACAGTTGTCCATGGTAGCGAATAGAATATTGTCGATTGCGAGATGTGCTTCATGGGCAATTGTAATCCTACAAAACCCGTTTGGACCAATATCCTTAATCACCTGATGCCCAACACACAATCGAAATGACTGGGTACTTGGAAACCATGTAATCTCGGTAAGCCCCTCCATATTTTCCCGAGTGAGAGGGACAAAATCGAGAAACTCGTCTTCTACTGCCATTTTGCATCTTCCTTGTTACAAAGAACTCCCAAAAATCACGATTCAGACATTATGGAGCAAGAGCACTCGATTGTCAATGACTTTTGAATCCTATACAGTTACACCTATGGAACTCTATATTGGCGCCGATCATAAAGGATTTCGAATGAAGCAAGATTTACTGCTGTGGCTTCAGCAACACGGATACGAGGCAACAGACGTGGGGACTCACTCGCCATCAGATGAGGACGATTATACCGACTATGCCGAGCACCTTGCATATGCGGTTGCAGAAGACCCAGACAATCGCCGAGGAATTTTACTGTGCGGATCTGGGGTTGGCATGGCCGTTGCAGCAAATAAAGTACCGGGAATTCGCGCTGCGCTTATTCACGATGAGGCAATCGCAAAAGACGCCCGTAACGATGATGATATAAACGTACTTACGCTCGGCGCGGAGCATATTACAGGCGATGATGCCGAACGCGTTATTCAAACGTTTCTTACTACGCCGTTTTCTGGAGCAGAACGCCACAAACGAAGAATTGAAAAAATCAAACAGCTCGAGAGCCATGAGTGATATTGAAATTGTTCCAGCAATTTTACGAAACACATTTGAAGCAATCGCGGAAGACTGGAGTAAAGTGTCTGCCGTAGCACAGCATGTGCAAATTGATGTTACTGATGGGGTATTTGCAGGAAGTAAAAACTTTATGGACATTCCGCGCCTTGGAGAACTTGAGGATAACCACAAAATCGAACTGCACATGATGGTCCAGACTCCTGCGGATTTTGTAGATGATATTATTGAGCTGAATCCCGGACGATGCGTATTTCACGTAGAAGCGTTCCTCGGAACCATGGACCTTCCGTTTGTATACAACACCATAGGGGAGTACACGAGTGCAGAGATGGGAATTGCAATAAATCCAGATACCGACATTGCCCGCCTTACAGAATACTTACCGATTATTCAGTACGTATTGTTTATGGGGTACAACCCAGGATACGCAAACCAGGAAATAAATCCGGCAGTATTTGCAACAATAGAAGCATTCCACACACAGCACCCACATATTCCACTTGCGGGTGACGGGCATGTATCAAAAGAAACCATCGGGCAGTACGTGCGCGCAGGCGCAACTATTTTAAACGCAAACACTGCAATTTTCGGATCGGGAAACCCGCAAGAAAACATCCACCAACTACAACTCCTTGCGCAAAGCGCAGGGTAGGAATATAACAAAAGCATTAGCTGCTCTTTGGAAGTTACATAGTGCCTGTCCTATAACAGGACGACGCCCTAGACTTTGGTCTCTGTGGACAGAGAGTGAGTCGGGACAGGCACTATGTTTTACGATTCGGCCTCCTGTGGAGCCCTCAGCATGCAACCTTTCACAAGCTCATGCTGGGGGCGTTTTCTTTTGTGTAATACAACACATGCTATACTACATGGATGGAGCGGCTCACTGAAAAGGAGGACTTAGAGCGAATGGCAAACACCATTCGCAAAGATATTATCAGCATGCTTGTTACCGCGGGGTCAGGGCATAGTGCCGGTCCACTCGACTTAGCCGACATTGCAACAGCACTATACTTCAACGTTCTCAACGTAACCCCAACAACAAAAACAGATCCTGACCGCGACCGGTTATACATTTCTTGCGGACACACAGCACCCGTATGGTATGCCACACTTGCACGCGCCGGATACTTCCCGGTAGAAGAATTAAAAACACTTCGCAAGCTTGGCTCTCGGTTGCAAGGGCATGTAGATCGGCTTACCACACCTGGCATTGAAAGCTCTGCTGCCAGCCTTGGCCAAGGGCTTGGCATTGCATGTGGTGCGGCAGTTGCAGGAAATATCGATAAAAAGACATACCATACATACGCAATTCTTTCCGATGGAGAACACGACGAAGGCTCTACGTGGGAAGCCGTTTCATTTGCAGGACACTACAAACTGTCACACCTTACGGCGATTATTGACCGAAACAACATCCAAATCGACGGTCCAACAGAAACCATTATGAAAAAAGAAAACTTGAAAGAAAAATATGAAGCATTTGGTTGGCACGTCATTGAAATAGATGGGCACAACATGCGTGCTATTGTTGATGCGTGCAATGAAGCAAAGGCAATTGTCGAACACCCGGTGTGCATTATTGCTCATACTATTGCAGGGAAGGGCGTAGATTTTATGGAATACGATTACACTTGGCACGGCAATCCGCCAAACAAACAACAGGCACGAGTAGCACTGAAGCAACTTCGAAGTTTGGATAATAAAATTACAGCTTCCGACCTATGAGCAACTTTGCAAAAGAAGCACACCTTTCAACTACAACGCTTCGGCATGACGTGCATATGGCAGCAACTCGCGACGGATACGGCACTGCCATTACACAGCTCGGCGCAGAACAAGAATCTGTTGTGGTACTGTGCGCAGACCTTACAGAATCTACCCGCAACAATGCATTTCGAGATGCGTTCCCAGAACGCTTTATTGAAATGGGAATCGCCGAGCAAAACATGGCCGCAGTTGCAGCTGGCCTGTCGCTCAATGGGAAAATTCCGTTCATTGCTACGTACGCAGTATTTTCTCCGGGAAGAAACTGGGACCAAATTCGAATTTCATCCTGTTACAACAATGCAAACGTAAAATTTATTGGCGCACATGCAGGTATATCAGTAGGGCCAGATGGCGGAACACACCAGGCGCTAGAAGACATTGCGCTCATGCGCGTACTTCCAAACATGACCGTGCTGGTACCGTGCGATGCAATAGAAACACAAAAGGCTGTACGAGCAGCCGCCGCAAAACAAGGTCCGGTATATATTCGTATTGGACGTAATCCAACTCCTCAATTCACCACAGAAAAAACTCCGTTTGCAATTGGTAAGGCAGTCACATTTAAAGAGGGGACAGATGTTGCAATTATAGGCGCCGGTCCGATTATGCATTCTGCGCTGGTTGCAGCACACCGCTTAATTGAAAAAGGAATTTCTTGTAGCGTTATAAACTTGCCAAGCATTAAACCAATCGACGAAGAAGCAATTGAACGCGCTGCAAAAACATGTCGAGCAATTGTTACCGTAGAAGAACATCAAATAATGGGCGGAGTAGGGAGCGCTATTGCAGAAACCGTATCGCGCACGTATCCGGTTCCTATTGAATACATCGGCATGCCAAATCATTTTGGAGAATCCGGCACCCCACAAGAGCTCGAAAAGAAATATCGCATGGATGTTCCTGCTATTGAAGCTGCAGTACAACGAGTTATAAAAAGAAAGAAGATATGATTTCACCTAAAGACTTCCTTCAAGAGAATCCAAAGATTGTCGCAGTTGCAATTATTGCGCTCGTTATATTGCTCGGTGGAATATGGTTTGCATCACAGCTTCCAAATCGCGCATACGAAACAAAAGCTCCTTCATCAGGAACACAAGTACAAACTCCCGTATTTACCGACTTGCGCATTGGAACATTGGTACGTGATTCATTTGCAACGCAAAAAAATCCTCCCATTAAGCAAAAGCCCGAGTACACCGTAAAAGAAAAATTAATGCTTCGAGGCAAAACAACATCAGCAGTTACAGCGCCACTGAGCGTCACCGTACGATTAGTAGATGAGCAAAGCAGAATTATCCCACTTTCGCCCAGCACTGTAACGCTCGACCCAGGGACAAGTGCGTATTGCTGTTGGACCATACCAACGCCAGGAAAGTACACCGCGCAAATACTCCGCCCAGACTCCATTACGACAAATATCCCGCTGAAAATCGTAAAAGATTTTGAAACCGCTCCAAAAAGCAGCTTTGCACCAATCCAATAGGGTGGTCTTGACAATTTAGCGATAAGGGAGTATACTTATACGTTATGAATATTCGGCTATTATCCCTCGCACTAGCAATCCAGCTCGCCATGTTCGGCGCAGCGGCTTTGCCCGTGCGTGCAAGCCAAGGTAACCCAGAAAACTATGGCGCTGGGTTTATGCCATCCCCAACACAGCCTGCAGAGGCTCCTGTGGCATCTGCGGCTAATTACGGAGCAGCATATACTGGTCCAATTGTAACGGTTCAGACGGGCGCTCCGCAGCAGACAATAAATACTGCCTACTATGGAGCAGCGTTCACAGGTGCCCCTACGGTCATTTATTCCAATAGATATGCCGGAGTACGAGGGTTTTACGGAGCAGGGTACCTCCCATCTCCACTCCCTTGGTACGGCGGCGGATTTAGACTATTTGGCTTTGGAGGATTCAACCGCTGGTACTGGTAAAAATACATTTGACAAACATCATACTTTGGAGTATGATGTTTTCGTAAGTCAGCAGTGGTGCTGACCGTAATATGTTCTCTTGAATAAGAAAGTGAGAGAATCGTGAACAGAATCCTTGTCGTTCTCGCCCTGATTGCAATCGCTTGTTTGTGCCTCTGCGTCGACACCGCCCATGCCCAGTGGCGAGGCGGCTACGGAGCTGCAATGTGGCCGTCCCCGTCGAACGGATATGTCCAACACGGCGACTTCACTCCGAGGAGGTACTACTATCCGAACCGTTACGGAGGAAGAAATCTCTCTCCGTATCAACAGCGGCAATTCCATTACTACTCTCGACCCCGCTTCATCGACGGGCAATGGCGATACGTCACGGGAAGATAATACTCTTCCGTGACCATCGCCCCACAACCCTCGTTAGCTGTTTTCAGCCGACGAGGGTTCTTTTTATCCTTGCATTCATACACTATAAAACTCATAGTTACTTTCATATGGCGCTTGAAATTCAAAACAACATTCCGCTTACGCCACTTACAACAATCAAGCTTGGTGGAATACCGCAACACTACGTGCAATGTTCCAGCACCGAAGACATTGTGGAAGCGCTTGCGTATGCGCAAGAACATAGTCTTGCCGTACACATACTTGGCGGAGGAAGCAACACAATATTTCCCGATGCAGGGTTTCAGGGACTTGTTATTCATATTCAACTCCGCGGAATTACAACACAGCAAGATGGCGATAGCATTATTCTTACCGCGCAGGCAGGGGAAAATTGGGACGACGTTGTAACATACACAATACAAAACAACCTACAGGGAATAGAATGCTTGTCTGGCATTCCCGGTTCAACGGGAGGCACTCCATACCAAAACGTTGGAGCATACGGACAAGAGGTTGCGCAAACAATTACTCGCGTTGTTGCAATCAACAGAACAACTCGCATGGCACAAGAATTTTCCGGAGAAGGGTGCGCATTTGCATATCGAACAAGCAGATTCAAAACAACAGATAAAGACAACTACATTATTACCGCGGTATCGTTTCGTCTTACACCAAACGGAACCCCAACACTGCGCTATCCAGAACTTCAACAGGCAGTTGGAGACACCGTTGCTTCCGGAAAAGAAGGGCTTATGCAGGTTCGCAATGCAGTACTCGCACTTCGAAAGAAGAAGTCTATGGTGTTAGACGCAAACGATCCAAACACCATTTCATGCGGATCCTTTTTTACCAACCCTATTGTATCCGCATCAGCATTTTCTGATTTACAACAACGAGCAGGGCAGGACGTTCCTGCGTATGCAGCGGGGGATGATTTCAAACTTTCCGCCGCATGGCTTATTGAACACGCAGGGTTTACCAAAGGCATGAAGCACGGCAACGTAGGCATTTCAGAACATCATAGCCTTGCGCTTGTAAACGCAGGTGGCACAGCAACAGAGCTCCTCGAATTCGCACACTCCATACAAGACGCTGTGCACTCTACGTTTGGTATCCGCCTCGAATTTGAACCAGTCGTTGTCTAGGTAATAATATTTGGGTCCACGTCTGCGCCGTCGATAGGCAGGCTTTTGTATGCGTCTACCAAGGCATCAAGGGGGCCTATCGCAACAATGTAATACTCTGCATCCTTTTTCTTTGCGCCCCTTTCCGTAAGCGGTCCAAATACTCGCGCAGATGACCCGAGTGTTTTTTGCATCATACTCATAGCATCAGTTGCACGTGCAAGCGCTTTTGTTGCGCTTTTGTCTCGAATAGTACAACGGACAATATCAGAAAACGGAGGAAAGAAGAGCTGCTTTCGCTCGCGAAGTGTTTTTTCTTCCCACTGCGCATCGGACGCATCGAGCACACTTCCTACAATATCTGCATACCTCGTAACGCATAGGAGCTTCTTTTGGGGCGCTATGCTTTGTAATCTGGCAGCCAATATTCGAGTACGCTCATTTGCACGATAGTCCAATACACGCATAGAAAGCTCTGGCAATACCCACACCACGTAGTCATATGAACCTTCTTGTGTTTGCGCAAGAATAGCAGCGGTAGCAATGGTAATATTCTTTTTTGCGGCCACAGAAAGTCTGCCGAGAAGCCCCTTTTTCAGAGCAGCGTTATCTTTCTTGTTATAAAACACGAGCACACGTTTCCCGGTTGCCGCCCAGCGCCGAATATCGTGACTTGCTTCATCGGGAATTGGGCGTTTCCATTTTCTATCTTCAAATGAAAACGAAACAATCTTTGGCATAATGCGAACGGGATTATTTTCTTGCACCGTACACGCGCCTTGTGCAATTGCGTATCGTAGCCGTATTGAAGGGTATGATGACCCATATATCAACTTTGCCTTTGTAAGCAATGCAAGCTGCTGTGCTGCTCGCACAGTGTGCAGGCGAGGATACTGACTCCATAGCTTATACGATTCGGACTGTTCTTCATCTATCGCAACTGCGGTTACATTTTTGAATGGAAGAAAGAGTGCTTTTTGCGTACCAACAATATGCTGAATTTCTCCACTTGCCACACCGTTCCAAATTTCTTTTTTTCGAGAAGCAGAAAGTCCTGCATGAAAGATTATCCCGTTTCCGATATACGTATCGAGCATGTGCACTTCAGGGAACAGAAGAAGCGTTTGCCCACGCTGCTTCGCAAGAAGCGCCTCCAGCGCCTTATGACGCTTTGTGGTGCTCTTTTCAATAACCGCAATAGCTTTCATACACCCGAAGGAAGGAACAAGCGTAGCGTGTACCCAAGCCCTCCATGGGATATATCAGCAATCCACTGTGCGTATTGTAATTGCATCTCCGATATTGTTACCGGAAGTATTGTTGATATAGCTTTTGTTGGATACGAAGGGCGTCGTACGCTTCCTTGTAATACAATCCCTGTAATGCTTCGTTTCCCAAAAGGAATACGGACTACCTGCCCAGGAGCAATCGGCTGCGGCGCCTCATAGTGATACGTATATGCCTTATGAGAACTCCCAGGAAGCGACACACACGGAGCAATAAGGGCGTATCGTATAGACTGCTTCTTAGTCATAGAACGTTACGGAGAAACGATACATTGTTACGTCTTCGTTTTTTGAATCAATTCGCGCCTCTCGAATCGCCGTAGCGATTTGGTCGTCCGCTGTTTCAATCCCTACTCGGCGGGGAAGGAGGAGCGCTGTTTTTCCTTTATCGGACCGCACATACAAGCCATACTCGAGCGGCTTTAAGTGTTCCTTACTTGTAATACGCTCAAGTGGCCCAAATACTCCCACAGCATACCGATAGGAAGACGCATCAATGGGGCGCATATGAATATTGTTCCGTACAATCGCCTCAACAGTATTGGTGATAATCTCTTGTGCAAGGATTGGGGATCGAGGAAGTGGCGTACCAAACGATCCACGAACATGGCGCCCCGGTTGCTGAATAATAGAAACAACACACGCCTTTTGCACTGCGAGCTCTCGTGGAAGCATTTGCGGAATTGGCAAATACCCACCCGTGCGAACGTAGTGTTCCGCGGCCTGCATTGCTATTCTACTGTGAAGACCGCCGCCCATACCCTGAAGATTACGGACTATCGGAAAATTGGCAACGCCAGTATTATGGACCATATATGAATATATCCATCGCTCTCATCCTTCCCGAGCAGGTAGGTAAAACAATTGAAGAGGCTCTTCGAGATCACGTTGAGCATATGAAAAGCGTCGTTCCATCAAAACGATGGAGCATTCCACTTGTGTCATTTCAAACAGACGCTACAACACTTGAAGACTTCGTTCAGAAAAAACCACCCCTACGCCAACAGTGGGTCCAAACAACAAAGCTTCTTTCTATTGGAGAAGGTGCAATTAAAAATGAATTGTGGGTCCACATACAGCAAACACCCGCAATACAAGAGTTTCAAAAAAGTATTGCCGCATATGCAGAAGAGCACAACATGAACGATGTACGTATTACACCGACTCCACATATTTTTCTTGGAGAATACGAAGCACAATCCGCGCTCGGCATTCCAGATTCTCCGCTGAATATGTCATTTGGCATTCAGGAGGTAGCCATTGTACAAGAAGACCCCTATGAAATCCTCGGAAATATCGCCGTTACTCCTTAATTGCGAATTTCCATCACGAGCAGTTTATCTTGCTCGCATTGAGCAGGCATTACAGACCCCTTCGCTAACGCATATTGTCACACTGAACGCAGAAATGGTTGTTCGCGCCGTATCAGACACACACTTTCGCTCTGCCGTACACCATGCCGACATTGTGTTACCCGACGGTGCGGGGATTGTGTGGGCACATCAGTATCTAGGTAAGCGCCCTCGCCCCGCACTTATAACAAGCATGCTGAGTTTTTTTGCTCACAAAGCACAACCGCTTCCTGGTGTCGATATGATCCACGATATTTGCGCGGCACTTTCACAATACAATGGGGAAGTGTATCTCCTTGGGTCCTCTCAAGATGTGCGCACAAAAGCAGGGCGCGTTCTCTCAGAGAAATACAACGATATTACCGTGCAATCACTCGACGATGACCAGTGGAACAGCCAGCTATCACAACAAGGCATCCCTGCGCACCCACGCGTTCTCTTAGTTGCATATGGAGCGCCAAAACAAGCAGTCTGGATCACACAACATCGCCAAGAACTTGCCGCAAAAGGAATACGAATTGCAATTGGCATAGGCGGAGCGCTAGAAATGCTTACCGGGTCACTCCCACGCGCACCACGAACACTCAGACAGCTTCACCTTGAATGGCTGTGGAGGCTATTTCTTGAGCCACACCGCCTTCATCGCATTTGGAATGCAGTTGTTGTATTTCCGTTTCTTGTTCGCAAGAACGGTTATCCACATTGACTGGTGTTTTTGAGGCGCATACGCTGAAATGATGCCCGGCGGGTGTCATATGGGGGGATGTTTAAGAGTTTTATTACTAATAGGAGGTGAAACCATATGGAATACGAACAACAGCCAGAAAACCCGAACGAAGGGTTTATAGAAAAAATGAAGAATTCTCCGCGGACCGTGTCAGCGGTTATTATCGTTCTTATTGTTGCCGCAGCAATTTATGCATTTTCCGGCACAAATCAGCAGAACTCCGGAGAAGAAACAGCTGCGCCAACAGAGCAGACAAAGACTTCTCCAGAAGCAACAGCAGACAACAAAGAAGCTACCGCATCAAAAGATTCAATGAAGAAGGACGACGCTGCAATGACAAAGCCAGCAACTCCAACCCCAACAGCAGTTGATAAAAACTCTCTTATGGAAATGAGCAAGTCGCTTCCAGAAGAAAAGAAAACAGAAACCGCATACGTTGAAACAGCTCAAAAGGGAAATGGTTTAACACACCTTGCGCGACGAGCAGCAACTCGCTACCTCGCAGAGCAGGATGCAGGATACGCCGTTACGAATGAACACCGCGTATACATTGAAGACTACATCCGAAAGCACATGCCGAAAGAACGAGTCGCTATCGGAGCAGAAAAGACTATCGACTTCACGCTCATTAAGGAAGCAGTTGACTCCGCAGGAAAGCTTTCTCCTACACAGTTGAAGAATCTTACAAAATACACTCACGCACTTCGCTAAAATTCTTCTTCCTCGTTAGCAGAAACAAAAAACAAAAAGTCTCCACTGATCACGGAGACTTTTTGTTTTTGTTCTTGTGCATAACTGATACGATTATACGACGTAAAGTAATACCTTATTTTGAATGAATAAAAATTTTTCGCTCAAGAAACCCTAATTACTTTTTGTATATTTCAATACGAAATTTCAATTAAATCCAGTACAACCCGGTAGGTAAATACAGTATTGTTTATATAAACACTCGCAACAGTATTACACGGTTACGAGTTAATATCCTTCACTATTTTTTCGTATATATTATGTCTATCGATAAGGTCAAAAAGCGCAACGGGTCGATTGTTGAATTCGACCGCAGCAGAATTCAAAATGCTATTCATAAGGCCTATACCGCGACACGAGGACAAGAAGATAGCGCACCAATCATCGAAGAAATCGTAGACGAAGTCGTAAATGACCTTCAGGCAGTATATACAACCGACATTCCCGCAGTGGAAAGCATTCAAGATATCGTTGAGCGTAAAATCGCAGAAAAAGGCCTGTTTGATGTGGCAAAATCATATATTCTGTACCGAGTAGAACAGCAAGAAAAGCGTGCATTGGCAGAGCGGGAACAACAGCGTGACGTACAGGAAAAACTACAAAGCCGCAGGCTTCATATTAAGACCCGCACAGGAGAAATGGTTCCGTTTGACCTTCAGCAACTCCGAAGCGCGATTGCAACATACTGCAAAGACTCGTTAAACGAAGACCAAATCGATACTGTTGTGAACGAAGCTCAAAACAACATGTATGAGGGCATTTCCTCTTCGGAAATTAACCAAGTTATCATTATGTCACTCCGATCTCGTATCGAACGAGATCCAAAATACTCATACCTCGCAGCTCGCGTATTGCTCAACGACCTGTACCGAGACGTGTTAAGCATCGACGAATTTTCTCCTTCTTTTGAAGTAACGTACCGACAAGGGCTCCAAGCAAGCATTGCACAGGGAGTTGCCGCTGAGCGCCTCGATGCGCGTATGAACGAGTTCGACTTCGATGCACTATCGAAAGCCCTTATCATCTCTCGCGACACAATATTTGAATATCTCGGCATCCAAACATTATACGAACGATACTTTGTTCGCGATTTATCGCAGCGTATCTTAGAAGTTCCTCAGTATTTCTGGATGCGTGTTGCAATGGGCCTTGCACTGAACGAAGAACGATCGAAGTGGACTTCATACGCAATCGAGTTTTATGAAGTAATGTCCTCACTCAGATACGTGCCTTCAACTCCAACGTTGTTCCATTCAGGTACAACACATCCACAAATGAGCTCGTGCTACCTTACAACAGTAGAAGATAACCTGGAACACATCTTCAAGTCACTCGGAGACAACGCACAGCTTTCAAAGTGGTCAGGTGGACTCGGAAATGACTGGACAAACATTCGCGCAACCGGCGCACAAATCAAAAGCACAAACGTAGGAAGTCAGGGAGTTGTTCCGTTCCTCAAAATATCGGACGCAACTACTGCAGCTATCAACAGAAGCGGAAAGCGCCGAGGAGCAACATGCGTATACCTTGAAACATGGCATTACGACATAGAAGACTTTATCGAACTTCGTAAAAACACCGGAGACGACAGGCGCCGTACCCACGACACTAACACCGCAAACTGGATTCCTGACTTGTTCATGAAGCGAGTTATTAGTGATGGAGAATGGACATTGTTCTCGCCAGATGAAACTCCGGAACTGCATCATATATACGGGAAAGCGTTTGAGAAAAAGTATATGGAGTACGAAGCGATGGCCAACAGGGGAGAGATCCGACTCTTCAAGCGTATTCGCGCGGTCGACCTTTGGAGAAAAATGATCAACAGCCTGTACAGCACTGGGCACCCATGGATCACTTTTAAAGACCCTTCCAACGTCCGATCACCGCAAGATCACGTAGGGGTAGTGCATAGCTCCAACTTATGTACGGAAATTACCCTCAACACATCCGCTGACGAAACAGCCGTATGTAACCTTGGGTCAATCAACATCGTTCGCCATATTGAAAATGGAATTCTCAACAAAGAAAAGTTGAGAGAGACTACAGAAAAGGCAATGCGCATGCTCGACAATGTCATCGACCTCAACTTCTACCCAACGCAAGAGGCAAAAGTATCAAACATGCGCCATAGACCAGTAGGACTTGGGATTATGGGGTGGCAAGACGCTCTCTATGTACTTGGAATGCAATTCGATAGCGACGAAGCAGTAGAGCTTTCTGACGAAGTTATGGAGTACATCTCGTACTACACCATCCTCACATCTTCGCACCTCGCGAAAGAAAAGGGCACATACCAAACATACCGAGGATCAAAGTGGGACCGTGGAATTTTGCCACAAGACACCATCACACTCCTCGAAGAAGAACGTGGCATGCCTATTGAAGTAGACAGGAGGGCGCGCATGGATTGGACTTCTGTACGAGAACACATTCGTGCATACGGAATGAGAAACTCAAACTGTATGGCAATTGCTCCTACTGCAACCATTTCAACAATCGCAGGATGCTTGCCGTCTATCGAGCCGATCTACAAGAACATTTACACGAAGTCGAACGTTACCGGAGAATTCGTTGTCGTAAACGAACAGCTTATCAACGATTTGAAAAAGCGAGATCTTTGGAACGAACAAGTCCTTGAGAAGCTCAAGCACTACGAAGGAAGCGTGCAAGACATTATCGAAATCCCTCAGGACTTAAAAGACAAATACAAAGAGGTATTCGAAATTCGACCGGAGTGGGTTATCAAACACGCAGCTCGCAGATCAAAGTGGATCGACCAGAGTCAGTCGCTTAACCTGTTCATTAAGACGGAATCAGGAAAAGATATCTCCGATATGTACATCACTGCGTGGGAATCCGGACTGAAGACAACGTACTACCTTAGAACACTCGGCGCGACAAGTATTGAAAAGAGCACCATCGACATCAACAAAAAGTACGAACCAACCCCAGTACCAACTCCGCCTCCTACTCCAGTGATAAAGCCAGTTGTTCCAATCATGCCGCTTACGGCAAGCCCAGTATCAGCAACGAGCGGAGACCCAAATCTCAACATTTGCGAATCTTGCCAATAATCACTACGATACCCCTATGGAAACCATTGAAAAACGAATTCTAAACTCAGGGACAACAGATCCGAACAAGATCCTCCCCATGAAGTACTCGTGGGCGCGCAAGCACTACAAAGATGGAGTAGCAAACAACTGGACCCCAGATGAAGTAAATATGCAAAAGGACGTAGAAACTTGGAAAAGCCCTGTTGCACTGACCGAAGATGAGCGTCGTCTCATTATGTGGAATATGGGCTTCTTCTCAACCGCAGAGAGCCTTACGGCAAACAACATCGTTCTTACGATTTACCGACACATCACAAATCCAGAATGTCGACAGTACCTGCTTCGCCAAGCATACGAAGAGGCCGTACACACCGATACGTTTATTTACTGCTGCGATACCTTGGGACTTAACCCAGACGACGTATACACCATGTACGAACGCATCCCGAGCATCCGACACAAAGATGAATTCGTTGTAAACATGACTAAGTCTCTGCTCGATGTGAACTTTTCTACTGAAGGCACTGAAAACATTCAACGATTCGTACATGACCTCGTAGGGTTCTATGTCATCATGGAAGGAATCTTCTTCTACGCTGGGTTCGTGATGATGCTTTCATTCCTTCGCCAAAACAAAATGGTTGGAGTAGGGGAGCAGTTCCAATTCATTCTCCGAGACGAATCAGTTCATCTTGCATTCGGATCCGACCTCATCAACACCATCGTTCAAGAAAATCCCGAAATTTGGACTCACGATTTCAAGACAACTATTACCGAGAATATTAAGCGGGGAGTAGAGCTTGAAACTGCATACGCACACGACTGCCTACCAAACGGAATCCTCGGACTCAATGCTTCTACGATTGAGGAATACCTCAAGTACATTGCTGACCGACGACTCGAGCGCATTGGACTCGAGAAAGTGTATGGCGCTTCCAACCCGTTCCCGTGGATGAGTGAGATTATCGACTTAAAGAAAGAAAAGAACTTCTTCGAAACCCGAGTAACCGAATATAAAAACGCTGGGTCGCTCAAGTGGTAAAAAGGCCGTTTCTACAAAACACCCCTTCCAAGGGGTGTTTTGTTATACCGATAAAATCTTTTGATTTTTTCAGGAACACTACTTAATGCTTCTCGCAATAAGCCTGTATCTTATCCTGGGAATCAGTAGAAAAAACGCCATCTGAATACAAGAAAAAGCCTGCAATTAAGTCGAGTGCAGTTGGCAGTACAAGAATAGACATTACAATAAAAATAACTGCTGCAATACGACTTCTCTCCTTTTCTCGATACCATATCTTCACGTTCACAGCGACCACAATACCAACGCATATTGCAATAATAGTAATTGGCAAAAGTGACGATACACATATTGGTGGCTTGCGAAAAATCCAAATTGCTGCCGTTGCCAATAAGCCAGCAACGAACGGTAAACCAACTCCCCAAAGAATTACGGGTGATACTATAGCAAGAAAATAAGATGATACCTTATTAGTTTTCACAATTGTATTGTATACCAACAACACTAGCCTAAGCTAATCTAGGTATTTTGTTATACCGATACATGCTCGTATACTACAATAATGAAAAAGGTATTCCAGGGAGAGATATATAGCATTTGGCAATGGGAACAAGAACTGTTTGACGGCTCAACAAGAACATTTGAGAAAGTTGAGCGCGCAAGTACGGCAAATATCGTGGCAGTACTTCCGGATAAGCAAATCATGCTTATATGGGATGAGCAGCCCGGCAGAGAAGGTGTCCTAACTCCTTCAGGAGGACGCATGGATGAAGGAGAAACTCCCGAAGAAGGAGCTGCGAGAGAACTGCTCGAAGAAACAGGCTACAAAGTACAAACAATAACGCCTTGGATTCAGTACACGCCTGACAAAAAGAGTAGCTATACGGTATATATCTTCATAGGAAAAGGCGCCGAAAAAGTTACTGACCCCATGGAAAGCGCAGGGGAGCGGGCAGAAGTTAGACTATTTACTTTCGACGAATTTCTTGCGCTCGGGCAAGATGATTCATTGCGCGACACCCATCTTCGTATTACGTTACTAGAAGCTCAGATAGACCCCATGAAGAAGCAGGCGCTCTATCAAGCATTATATGAATAACACTACTCCAGTTCGCGTACGTATCGCCCCAAGCCCTACAGGAAACCTCCATGTAGGCACTGCTCGTGCTGCGCTGTTTAATGAACTCTTTGCTCGCAACACCAAAGGAACATTCATTCTTCGTATCGAAGATACTGATACTGCCCGATCAGAGAAACAGTATGAAGACTCTATTATTGAAGGGCTCAAATGGCTCGGACTTGTATGGCAAGAAGGACCGGATGTTGGGGGAGAATTTGGCCCCTACAGACAATCAGAAAAAACAGAACGATACAAACAAGCAATTAGCGAGCTTATACAATCAAAAAAGGCATACCTGTGCACCTGTGCACCTAAGAACCAAGAAGGCGGGAAGATTGCCGTACATTCATGCTCATGCGATACCGCAGAAAACACAGAGGGCGTAGTGCGCCTTAAGGTAACTCCGGAAGAAATTACATTTACCGACCACGTACGAGGAAATGTAACCGTGCACACCAATAGCTTTGGTGGAGACTTTGTTATTGCTCGGTCACAAGATAATCCTCTCTATCATTTAGCGGTAGTGTGTGACGATGCAGATATGAAGATTACCCACGTTATTCGTGGAGAAGACCATTTGCACAATACTATCAAACATATTTTGCTGCAGCGTGCGCTTGGTTTCACCCAACCAGCATACGCGCACTTGCCGCTCTTGCTCGATGAACAACGAAAAAAGCTTTCCAAGCGCAGTGGGGAAACAAGCCTTCTTGTATATCGTGACATGGGCTTTTTACCCCAAACAATGCTGAACTACTTAGCGCTTCTTGGATGGAACCCGGGAACCGACCAAGAATACTTTACGCACGAAGAACTTGGGCAAGCATTTTCTTTAGATCGTGTACAAAAAGGTGGGGCAATATTTTCTCTTCCAAAGCTGGAAGCATTTAATAGACACTACTTGGCGCTTCTTTCCGATACCGAACTGCTCAACTGGGGGATGTACCATTACCAGCAATCAAATATTCCAGTACAAGATACCGCCACACTCCTGCGAGCACTAAAAACAGAACTTGGGAGATTTAGTTCATACACGATAGGCAACACCCCCCTCCACGAAGCTCTTGCTTGGCATACCGCAGACTTTAATCCAACCCATGCCCCAGAATTGCTCGTATGGAAAAAGAGCACAAAAAAAGCCACAAAAGGCATTCTTGAAACCCTCGCACGTGAACTAGAAAAAATTCCAGATACTCCATTTACTAAAGAAGCTATTGAACAGCCGCTGATGAAATGGATCGACACAACAAACCAGAGCAGGGGAGATGTGCTATGGCCTATGCGAGTAGCCTTAACCGGCAGAGAACATTCTCCTGGGCCTTTTGAAGTTGCTGCGGTTATTGGCAAGCAAACAAGCCTTACGCGAATCAAGCACGCTGCATCCCAGTTAAGCTAGGGAAGCTGTGCTACAATAGACAGGATATGCATAAACGCCAAAAAAAGTGGGTTCGTATTATTTATGCGGCACTGATCGTAATGATCGGGCTTGGCATGGTGGCCCTATCGTTCTACTAGTCGTATGGAGAAACGAGGACTGATTCTCGTTGGTAGCGCACTTCTATATACGGGGCTCGTAGCTACAGTGCCTTCTTTTTCCTGGGCAGATACCGTAGATGACCTCCAAGAAAGTCTCAACGCAAAAAAAGCGGCCCTAAACGATATCAACCAAAGAATTACAGCGTTTCAGCAGAAGGTGCAGGAAAAGAAGCAGGCAGCACAAACTCTAAAAGGCCAAATTGAAATTATTAACGACAATATCGAAAGTGTTGCACTTTCGCTCAATCAAACACAAGCGCAAATCGATGAAACCGATGCGGAAGTCGAAAGCGTGCAATTTGATATTAGTAAAAAAGAAGAATCAATCGCAAAACAAAAAGTCTTACTCGCACAGTATATTCGGCAAATAGGGGAGTTCGACTCACAATCAAGCGTTATTTTATTCCTCAAGTACTCTAGCTTGGCCGATGCACTAGCGGACGCAAATACCGCGCAACAACTGCAGAATCGAGCTCACGAGACAATTGTTACCATTCAACAAGAGAAAAAATTACTCGAAGAAAAAAAGAAGGAGCTCGATGACTTTAAGACAAGCCTTGATGCGCTCAAAAAGAAGCAACAGCTACAGAGAGACACGCTTCGCGCGCAAAATGCATCCAAGCAACAAATCCTAAAAGTAACAAACTCCCAGGAGTCACAATACCAAAACCTCCTCCAGCAAGCTCAGGCTGACGCAAAGGCTGCAGAAGCTGCCATCTCAGATTTGGACGGGAAGATCCGAGAACAGCTACGCCAACAAGGACTCGGAAATCTTGGGAGCGTTGGTATACTCGATTGGCCAATCGAACCTATCTACGGCATATCCTGCGGATTCCACTGTGGAGGGTACCCATATGCATACTTAATTGGCCCACACAGCGGTACAGACATTCCAACATCGGTTGGAACACCAATCCACGCACCCGCAGACGGCTATGTAGGGCGCACACACGATTCTGGTGGGTCAGGGTATAGCTACATTCTTCTCGTACACGGAGACAACATCTCAACAGTATATGGACACGTATCTGGATTTGCTGTTTCCGAAGGAAAGTTCGTAAAGAGGGGGGACGTCATCGGATACACCGGAGGTGCCGCAGGAGCACACGGCTCCGGGCTTTCCAGTGGCCCTCATTTGCACTTTGAAGTTCGAAAGAATAACGTAGCAGTAGACGCGCTCAATTACTTAAAGCGACGATAATACTATGGATCCGGATGATGTATTTAAACGATGGGTATCACGGTCATTACCACTTTGGGGGCCATTTTACGCGCTATATTACATTGTGCGCTATTTAATAAAAGAACTTCGCCATAAAGATAAATCATGACTATTACACCTATATTAGGGCAGGGAATAGGGCTTTTTCTCCTTCATCCGGAGTACCGAATATATACATATATTGGTGCTGCGGTGATTTTTTTCTTACTGTGGAAGTTTATGTTTAAACTTTTTAAATTTGTACTCACGCTCATCGGAATCGGAATTATTGCATATTACGTACTGCAATTTTTCGGGAAATAAAACGCGCATATACACATAAAAAGAGGAAACGTTCTTACTTTGTTCGCACTGCAGGGAAGAGCGGTGGGGAGGAGTTACGAAGCACGATGCGAGCATGGATGAACGAGGAGGTGCGGGGATGGCAAAGGGTGCATGTAAGCCCTCATGTTCAAACGTCTGAAAATGTACCTTTTGCGACAAACAGTGCGTTCCATGGGACTTTTCCACAGAACCGAACATAAAACGTACTCATGTCAATTTCGCTCATTTAAGCGGTATTTTGCCGTTTTAC
>JBPOIM010000055.1:0-7810 GCA_052034485.1 Candidatus Anderseniibacteriota bacterium
GTACAGCCGCCAACAGGAACAGGGAAGGCGAATATTTTTCAGTAAAACGCAACAATATGGATCAATTGCTTCTTCTGTTACAGAAACGGGGATTGCTGAATGAAGAGCAAATCACCCATATACTCGAGCGAGGAAAGAGCGAGGGGATTTCTGCAGCTGAAGTTATTCGTACGGAAAATACAATTCCCGATGAAGAATTTTCAAAGCTTTACGCAGAGTTTCTTGATATTCCGTATGTTGATTTAGAGAATCAGAAAATAAATCCAGAAGCAATGAAGGATATTTCCCGAAAAGCTGCCGGGACATATAGATTTATTGCGTTTGATATAAAGGATTCCTCGTTACTTGTTGCCATGGAGTCTCCGGATGACTTTCAGGCATTGGAGGCGGTTAAATTTATTGCAAAGAGAAAAGGGCTTCAGCCGGAAATTTACGCAGCGTCTTCTGAGGGGGTTGAGAAGGCTCTTGGTGGTGCAGGCGCCGTGGAGGAGGAAATTGGGGGAGCTTTAAAGGAATTTTCTCAAGAGCTATCCGACTCTGCGAATATAGGCGGGAAGTCTGAAAAATCTATCGAAAGAATTGTAGAGCAGGCGCCAGTAAGCAAGGTGGTTGCCGTTATGATTCGTCATGCAATTGAAGGAAATTCTTCCGATATTCACATTGAGCCGACCGATAAAGAGTTGCGTGTTCGGTATCGTATCGACGGTAAGCTACATACATCACTTACGCTTCCGCTAAAAGTGCATGCTGCAATTATTTCTCGTATTAAAATTCTTTCAAACTTGAAGATTGATGAATCGCGGTTACCTCAAGACGGGCGATTTTCCGCAACTATTGATAACAAAACGTACGACTTTCGTGTTTCAAGTATGCCAACGACGTATGGAGAAAAAGTCGCCATGCGTATCTTGGATAAATCGAGTGGAGCACCTTCACTTGAGGAGCTGGGGCTTCGTGGGCGCATGGCGGAATCATTTACGCAACATTTGTATTTGCCGTACGGGATTATTCTTATCTCTGGTCCAACTGGGTCAGGAAAATCTACAACGTTGTTTTCATCGCTTACCATGCTCAATAGTCCTGAGCGTAACATTGTAACGTTGGAAGATCCGGTTGAATACGAAATTAGTGGAGTAAACCAAACGCAGGTTCAACCAGAAATTGGTCTTACGTTTGCGTCTGGTTTGCGAAGTATTTTGCGTCAGGATCCGAACGTTATTATGGTTGGAGAAATTCGAGACAAAGAAACGGCAGAACTTTCTGTGCACGCTGCTCTGACTGGGCACTTGGTGTTGTCTTCTATTCATACAAACAATGCAATTGGGGCAATTCCGCGGTTAATTGATATGGGAATAGACGGATTTCTTTTGTCTGCAAGCGTGCGACTTTTGGCGGCACAGCGACTTGTGCCAAAGTTATGCCAAGCATGTAAAGAGGAAGTTCCGCTCGATGGTGCGCTGCTTGAAAAAATTACTGCAGAACTCGTTGGTATTCCGGAGTCGTATTTGACGTCCGAAAATCAGCGAAGTCCGAAAGTGCTGTATAAAAGCCCTGGTTGTCCGGAGTGCAAGGAGATGGGAGTGATGGGGCGTGTCGCAATTTTTGAAATAGTTCCTATATCGCGTGCAATGCGGGAATCAATTAATAATTTCAAGGGATTCGACGAACTAAACGCAATTGCGAAACAAGAGGGGATGGTCAGCATGCGCCAAGATGGGTTACTAAAAGCGCTTGTCGGAGAAGTTCGATATGAAGATGTGGTGCGAGTTACTTCGGAAGTAGAAGTATAAGGTGTATACTATAACTATAAAACTATGGACAATAAACCATTTATATATCTCGTAGAAGACGATACGTTTATCTCAGGAATGTATCAGACGAAGTTAAAAAATCTGGGCTACACAGTAGAGGTAGCAGCAGATGGGGAAGTTGCGTACAATCGTTTGCAACAAGACCCTCTCCCGGATTTGGTATTACTCGACGTGTTTTTACCAAAGAAGGATGGGTTTGAAATTTTAGAAGACCTTCGTGCAAATGAACGAACAAAAAATCTCGCAATCATTTTGCTTACGAATCTTGGGCAAAAGCCCGATGTAGAACGGGGAATAAAGCTTGGTGCAGACGACTACATTATTAAAGCGCATTACACTCCGTCTGAGGTAATGGAAAAAGTAGAAAAACTTCTTGAAGCAAAACGCCAGACGTCCGATCAGTAAAAAGCACGTATCATGCGATCGATTGATGATCTACTTAAAGAGGCGCAGGAGTATGGAGCTTCTGATGTACATATTACGGTAGCGAGACCGCCGTTTTTTCGTATTGATGGGAAGCTTGCACCGGTAGGCGAGAATCCTCTTTCGCAAGAGGAGTGTACTTCGATGATTGAGCGCCTTCTTGCAAACAATGAAAAAAATATTGAAGTACTCAAGCAAGAGCGACAGGTAGATTTTTCGTACGCAATTGAAGGGGGCGTGCGATTTCGTGTAAATATTTTTTATCATATAGAAACGCTTTCCGCAGCACTTCGGCTTATTCCGTCTCGTATTCAAACAATTGAAGAGTTGCACTTACCGCCACAGATCTTGCAGTTTGCGGATCTTAAGCAAGGATTTGTGCTCGTTGTGGGGCCCGCGGGGCATGGGAAATCAACAACGCTCGCTGGACTCATTGATTACGTAAATAACAGCAGAAGAGAGCATGTTATTACCATTGAAGACCCGATTGAATACTTGTTTACGGATAAACAGTCTATTATCGATCAGCGAGAAATCGGGCACGACGCAACATCGTTTGCGGATGCAATCCGGGTAACGCTTCGTCAGGATCCGAATATTGTGATGATTGGAGAAATTCGAGACCAGGAATCGATGCAAACTGCACTTACCGTAGCGGAAACTGGGCATTTGGTGTTCGCGACACTGCATACAAACGATGCTGGGCAGACTGTTGAACGTATTATTGATTCGTTTTCTCCAGAACAGCAGCAGCAGGTTAGAAGTCAGCTCGCAAACGTATTGTCGGGTGTTGTATCGCAACGGTTGTTGCCGTGGACCAGCGGAGGGCGTATTCCGGCTGTAGAAATTATGATGGCAACTACGGCAGTTCGAAACGTAATTCGAGAAGGTACAATTCACCAAATTCCTGGAATTATTCAGACAAGTGCAGACGTGGGAATGCAAACAATGGACGCAAGTCTCCAGGCCTTAGTAGATGCAGGGGCGGTTCGACTTGAGGACGCAAGGGCGTACTTTTCGTCCGTAAAGCGGATGATGAGATAACATGATATACTACCGCTATGCCAACATTTAATTATCGTGCACGACAAGAAAATGGGGCACTTACACGCGGTACGCTGCGTGCTGCGAACGAAGATCGGGCCACAAAACTCCTTCGATCAAACGGACTTACACCTATTTCATTAGAGTTGGCAGAGTCACGAGCGCTCCTGGACATGACGGTTGGATTGGGCGGGGTGCGCACTAAGGATCTTATCGTATTTTTCCGTGAACTCGCATTTATGATCCAGGCTGGTGTACCGATTGTAGAGACACTGAAGGCGGTACAAAAACAAGCACAAAAAGGAAAGCTTATTAAAATCATTCGAGAGCTTATGTATGACGTTGAAGCGGGAGAATCTCTTTCGCTTGCGCTCAGTAAGCATTCGGAAACATTTAACCAGTTTACACTTGGGATTATTCGTACCGGAGAAGCGAGCGGAAAGCTCGGCTTCGCACTGGAGTCTATTGCAAATCAATTAGAATCTTCGTACGCATTTCAGCAAAAAGTTCGCGCTGCGCTTATTTATCCAATTATGGTTTTAGTATTAGTGCTCGTGCTGGTTATCCTCATGTTTACGTTTGTGCTTCCTCAGTTAGTTGGCCTATTTACTGATGCACATGTTACATTGCCACTTCCAACACGTATTCTGATTTCGATTACGAATTTTATTACCCATTACTGGATACTACTCATTGTTATTGTTGGGGTGTTGGGCGCACTGTTCCGTTCTTGGGTTAACACTGCGGAAGGAAGATATACGTTTAGTACGCTAATGCTTGGAGTTCCAATTCTAAAAGATATTATCCAAAAGTTATATCTTGCGCGTATGACTTCTATTCTTTCAACATTATTTGAAAGCGATGTCCCAGTTATTGAAGCGCTTACACTTACTCGAGACTCTATCGGGAATAGGGTGTATCAGCGTATTTTGGACGATACCGTGCAATCTATTAAAGACGGAGCATCTATTTCATATGTGTGGGGACATGAGCCATATATTCCGCCAATGCTTACAACAATCGTAAGCGTAGGGGAACATAGCGGAGATGTATCTTCGTCATTTAAACAGGCAAACAGATTTTTCGCACGTGATTTGGATGAAGTGCTCTCGACCATTACGGTGTTGCTCGAGCCTGTGATTATTATTGTTCTTGGTATTGGAGTAGGGATTATCGTCGGGTCGGTACTACTTCCAATTTATAACTTAGTCCTCGTTATTTCGTAGGAATATATTTTTACGTATGCGCGATACTCGCACAACACAAGGCTTTACACTCATCGAATTGCTCGTGGTTATTGCAATTATCGGTATCTTGGCATCGTTGGTGCTTGTTTCGTTAAATGCTGCCAAAAATAAAGCGGCCGATGCTCGTATAAAATCTGACATAAGGCAAATGGTAGCTTACGCAGTTAACTGGCAAGACTCATATGGCGCCTGGACTAATTTTCAGGGAGTTAATTTGACTACTGACGCTAAGTTTGTAGCATTGCAAAATGATATTAATAATGCAGGGGGTACATATCTTCCTAATTCAAACACTACAACCGATTTATGTCTGAATGCCAGCCTAAAGACCTCTCCTAATACGTATTTTTGTCTTGATACGAGAGGTGGCACGGGGACCAAGCAGTGTAATCCCGGAGTTACTCCAGGATCTTGCCCTCAATAAAAGCTATGAATATTCTAAACAAAAAATCTAAAGGCTTTACACTCATCGAATTGCTCGTGGTTATTGCAATTATCGGTATCTTGGCAGCCCTTGTGTTAGTAGCACTTGGAAGCGCTCGAGATAAGGCAAGGGATGCTCGTATTAAGTCTGACATTCAACAGTTACGCAGTTTGGCAATAACTTGGAAGGAAGCAAACCCTACCACGTGGACAGGGTACACAACCGACCTCTCTGTTGCGAACTTAATAAGCGATATTAACACTCAGAATTCTTCTGCAAATTTTCGTGCCCTTTCGGATTCTCCCTCGAGTGCGGATTTGTGCCAGAGCGCCAAGCTTACTAGTAGTGCAGATTATTTCTGTTTAGATACAAGGGGAAATACTGGCAAGAATATATGCTTATCCGGAAGCGGGATATGCCCTTAGGGGTATAATAGGGATATAGAATTACTATTTTTATGGTATTATGCATAGCATGATGAACTACCCGAAGGGAGGTGAGTGTATATGAATACTAAACAACAAAGCAAGAAAGGCTTTACACTCATCGAATTGCTCGTGGTTATTGCAATTATCGGTATCTTGGCAGCCCTTGTGTTAGTAGCACTTGGAAGCGCTCGAGATAAGGCAAATGATACAAGAGTAAAGTCTGGAATCGCTCAGCTAAGAACATTAGCAGAGACTATCTACGATAGTGACAACTCTCAGTACACAAAGGTTCAGGCTTGCTTTAACTCAACAACAACCCCAACCGGAACTACTTGCGCAGGGCAAGAGACCGCAGTTGGAAAGTTGATCACAGATGTTAATGCTGCAAACTCAACAACAACAGGTACAAGTATTAATGCAGTATCTACTGCAACAGCATACTGTGTATCCGCGAAGTTGAAGAGTAACTCAGCTCAATTCTTCTGTGCTGATAGCTCAGGAGTAGCGAAAGTTGGAGCAGCAGCTTGCTCTACTGTTACATGTCCATAAGTTTGATGTGTATATAGCAAAAACTACCCCGCTTATGCGGGGTTAGTTTTTATATTAATGCTGGCGTACGATATACAATATGTTGATGTGGAATACTGGAAGTATAAGTATTGGGTTATTTGTCTTTGGGGCAATAATCGGGAGTTTTTTACATGTTATAGCTGAGCGATATTCTCTTTCAAAGGGGGTATTCCACGGGCGTTCACACTGTGATTCTTGTAAGCGTACGCTTTCAGCGCTCCAGCTTGTACCGCTATTGTCGTATACGTTGGGCAGAGCGCGGTGTACGTTTTGTGGCGCAGAAATACCATACCATTACCCGGCGATGGAGTTATGTTCTGGAATTATTGCCGTTGCATTACTTGCTCCAAGCATCATTCAACAGGGCTTGCCTTCATTCCAATCCGTACTTTTGTTTATAGCAGCATGTATATTGCTTGTGCTTACCAGGATAGACGTAAAGCACATGGTGTTGCCCGATGGGTTTGTATTTTCTCTTGCAATCGTTGGCATGTGGTATGCGCTTGTAAGGGGGGATAGTCTAGATGGTATTGCGATCGCGGTTACAATTGGAGCTGTTACGCTGTACCTCCTCTGGGCGGTAACGTTGGGGCGCGGTATTGGGTTTGGGGATGTAAAGCTCATGATTCCACTGGGGATACTTCTTGGTATACATGGCATTATTACGCTTCTTTTTTTCTCGTTTTTTATTGGGGGGGCATTTGGGATCTTTTTACTTCTTACGAAAAAAGCGACTGCAAAAACTGCAATTCCATTTGGACCCTTTTTGGCTGGAACTGCACTGTATATTATGGCGTTTCCGCAAATTGCTGATCGATTTTTGTCGTTTCTTGGAGTATAATACAATCGATGAATCGTTCTAAAATCCTCTATGGTATTGAGGGATTTTCGCTTATAGAGTCTCTTGTTATTGTCTCTATTATGGGGATTTTGACGGGGTTGGCTCTACAGGCGTTTCCGTCTGTTCGCGCGCATCAGCAGCTTGTTGCAGATGCGGAGCAAATTCGTTCACTCTTATTAGACGCAAAACAACGTACGCTCAATCAGGTTCGGCCAGAGGACTGTAAGCCAATTCCTGGCGACCAAGAGTCAAAAGAGCGAGCGTCGTGTTCAGATGTTGGTATTTCATTTCAAGGCGGGGAAGTAGTGCAATTTGCAGATACAACGGAAGACAATGTGTATAGTTTTAGTGATTATTCCGTTGTAAAAATGCCATTGAGTACGAAAGTAAAAAATACTTCCACTGCATTTACGCTTCTGTTTAAATCAACACCGCCTTCAATAGACTTCTATGTAGATGGACATCTTGTGGGCGAAGGTGAGACGAGAACAATTATTTTGCAGGCAGGGAATGGAACAGAGAGAACACTAACTATCCATCCGTTTGGTACTATAGATGTACAGGACAATGGCTAAAGGATTTACATTGGTTGAAGTATTGATTGCGCTTTTTATAGCGGCTGTTGCGGCAATATCTATTGCTCAAATTATTGCAACAACAAATAAAGTTATTGCTGCTGGGAGAACGACGTTTATTGCAACAAACATAGCGCACGAAGGTCTCGAGCTTTCTCGAGCGTTTCGTGATAACGCATGGTTTACCTCAAATAATAGACTTGAGTGGCTCTCACTTTCTGGAATTTGTCCTGAAGGGGAAACGGGAACCGTAAGCTATAGTGTGACTCCCCAAGACGTATCAAGTGGCGTAGTTGGAGACCAGGCAAATAACACAGTAGAGCTCAATGGGTTGTCGTATCATCGAACGCTTCAGGCTGATTGTGAGTACGCAAACATAGTACCGGAGGTAGGGTCCGATTCTGCATTTGTTACCATTACATCAACGGTAACATGGGATGATCCAAG
>JBPOIM010000044.1:0-2649 GCA_052034485.1 Candidatus Anderseniibacteriota bacterium
GCTTGAACAGTACCCAGACGCAGAGATTTTATACTGCGACACCTTAGCCTTTGAGCATCCAGACAACCGCCGATTTATTGCCGATGTTGAAAAATGGATAGGCAAGGAAATCAAAATCTTGAAGTCTGAAAAGTACCAAGATATTTTTGATGTGTTTGAGAAGCGCAGATTTATTATTTCACCACCGCCCGCAAGAATGGCGATATGCACAATCGAATTAAAGCGTTTTGTCCGCGAACAATATCAAGGCGTAGGTGATGTGCATGTGTTCGGCTTCGGCGTGGATGAACTCGCCCGCCTTGCCCGCTTCGAGCGCGATAATCCAGAACTCTATTTATTGTTCCCGTTGCGTGACGCTGGTATGAATAAGCAAGCCTGTCTTGATATGCTCATGCAAGCGGGCATTGAATTACCAGCCATGTATAAACTTGGCTATAAAAATAATAATTGCATTGGTTGCGTGAAAGGCGGTAAAGGTTACTGGAATAAAATCCGCGTAGACTTCCCCGAATCATTTGAAAAAATGGCGAAGTTCGAGCGCGAGATAAACGCAAGAATTTTCAATGATGTTTGGCTTGATGAATTGCCTTCCGATGTTGGCAGGTATCAGTCAGAGTTTGAAACTGAATGCGGTGTAACTTGTACGGCTTTCCAACACAGCGTGGAGCGGACGCGATAAAACTGCGCCGCTCACGCAAACCGTTGGGCGGCTCTCGCTCAACAGGAGTCGAAATGGTAACGATAGAAAAATGCGAAGATTGTCACCAAGTTTCAGACGCTTTGTATCATTGTTCGTGTGGTAAATGGGTGTGTGGTGATTGCGGATGGTATAACCATTGGCAAGAAGCCGCCCAACATCGCGTGCAGTGGACTTTGCTAGAGTCGCCGCGTTCTGAAGTCGTATCCTGTCAGTGCGGTCTTTGCAAAGGTACTCACACTACCCTACCGCAAAGCCACTAACGCAAGCCGTTCTACGGCATCTTGCAAAAGGAGTAATAACTTGAGCAATTTTGATAAAGGTTTTATAACGGGTTGTTTGATTTTACCCATGATATTGATTTTCGTTATTGTTTGGTATGCCGTAGAACACCGCGTGCAGCGGACTTTGGCTGCTGTTTGGAAAAAATTAGTATCTCTGTTCAGCGGCCAAAGCCGCTAACGCAAACCGTTGGGCTGACGCTCAACAGAAAGGTAGATTTATATGTACGAAAGTGAAACAAATGAAATTGAACGAAGATGGAAACAAGGTTCTCAAACCTTTTACCCAAAAGCCATAGAGATTTTGCTTGCCAGAATCCATTGGCTTGAAGAAGCCGCCCAACAAAGCGTGCAGGCGGACGCAAACTATTGCGAATGCAAAATGAAGTGGGAAGTATTCGAGACTTCACGCGGTAAAATTTGTTCTGGTTGTAACCGTTTGCGCCGCTAACGCAAACCGTTAGGCAGATAAGGAGCGCAATGAGAAAAGTAATAAAGTATCTTGGTTTGGTTCTTGTCATTGGCTTGGCGATTGCGATTACCTGGCATAGGTTTTCGTATCCAGATATGACGCAAGCCAGATGGTTCATTGAGTTTTGGTATATCTGGTTAGGGTGGTTTATCCTAACCATAGTCGGTTATGTGCTTTACTTGTTTGGCAACGGTGAAATCTGCCCAACAAAGCGTGCACCTGACGGGGGCGGGCTGGCGCGTTTTATGGACGAGTTTTTCCGCCCCCGCAGGTAACGCCGTCCGTTGGGCGGCTCTCGCCCATGGAGTTTTGAAAATGAAAAAATGTATTTGTAATTTAGAAGATGGTATCCATGAGTGGGATTGTCCTGCTGTCAAAGATTCCCATTTTTATCGAGAGGAGTCGCAAGAAATTCTTGATCGTATGGCTCCGTTCTTCGGCTTAGAGAAAAAGCAAGAAGCCGGCGGGGTTCGCTGGGCAGAAAAGTCCGCATCCACAAAAAGCCGCCCAACACCGCGTGCAGCGGACTCGCCTAGCGGCTATTCGGTCAAGTCGTCTATGCCAAAAGGGTATAAGTTCGCCATAGTTAATTGCCCTAATTGTCAACGTCCAGTTAAAGAAAACTGGTTAGTAAAACATATAAAGTCAGGTTGTAAGATACCTGCCACTAAAAACACGCCGAGCCGCTAACGCAAACCGTTGGGCGGACATGCCCAGAGTGGGCAAGGGGCAACGATCCCGCGTGGTGGTTCAATTTATTCGACATTGCTTTCGATATTCTCTGCCATGTTATTTTTTCCTCAATTTCCTCATTTGATTGCGAGACAGTTTCTTTTGCATGGATTTTACCCGCAATTTCTCTCTTTGCAATTTCGATTTTAGGACGCCGATCTCGCCTTGCAATTCGATCCGATTCAGCTCGGAGACGGCAAACTCATTGCGAAGGGATTGATAGTCGTTCTCCAAATTCTCGATCTTCGCCTGTTGCGAGGCGATCATTTCCTTTTGCTGTTGTACAAGAGAGTTACGATTCGAGTACAGGATGTTCAACAGAGTCCCCAACACGGTCAGCAATGTAAAAATCAGCCCCCACTCCCCCGGCGTGGTTGTCGATTCTTGTGCAATGCGGGCAACAAAATGATAGACTCTCAGCATACGGCATGACCGTTATTTCCTTTTCGCCTTCATCCATTGTGCAA
>JBPOIM010000062.1:0-23760 GCA_052034485.1 Candidatus Anderseniibacteriota bacterium
TGAGCATGCTGCGTCTTGTGTATATGAAGCACCTTCTGAAAGCACTATCAGTACTGTTCGTGAAATCACAATGCGGGATTTTGAAGGTTTGTCTGGTCTTTCGTTCGGAGAAGCGGAGTGTGATGCAACGCAGATCCAGCAAATCTTTACTGAGGCGTTGGATGTTCTTGGTATCTCCGGCTGGAATGTTGTTATTAAGAATGACGTGCTATCAATTTCGACTAGCCAGGATCTACGTGAGATAGAGATACCATCTACTCGACATGAGTCTCCTGAAAAGGTCAGAAAGCTTGTATTTCATGAAATTGGGACGCATGTTTTGCGATCCGTAAATGGATTCCAATCTCCTCTTCGGCTCCTATCTCTTGGTCTTGATCGATATGAATTAGGAGAAGAGGGGATAGCCAAGATGCGAGAGCAGCTGCAAGAAGGGTCGTTCAATGGTTTTGCGGGGTTTCAAAGGGCCTTGGCAATTGGACTTGCTATTGGATACACTGGAACGCCTCGAAGTTTTCGCGAGTTGCATAGCATTATGAAATATGTCTATCTTCTCGAGGATCTTCAGAAAGGAAAGGGATCCAGCGACCTAGAGGAAAAGGCATGGAAGATATGCCTTCGGATATTTCGGGGTACGGATTGCTCAACTCCGGGCGTATGTTTTCCTAAAGACAGCATGTATCTTGCGGGAAATAAGCGTGTGTGGAAACTTCTGGAACAACACCCAGAAGTAGCGCACACATTCTCGATCGGAAAGTTTGACCCTACGAACGAGCGACATACCGATGCGCTAAAAGAATTGGGGTTATTGTGATGAACATTCACCGCGTGGTTTGCGAAAGCAGATCACGCGGTTTTTACTATCTTTTTCATAGGTGGATAAATAGTGGTTGTTCGTCTCTTTGTTTGGGCATATAGTTGAAGTGTCGTATGGCAGAAACACTCGCCGTAGTAAATCAGAAGGGGGGAGTGGGAAAAACAACTACCAGCGTTAATCTGGGTAGCTACCTTTCGGAGTCCGGAAAGTCGGTGTTACTAGTTGATTTAGATCCTCAGGCAAACGCCACCGCGGGTGTCGGCCTTTCGCTTCCTGAAGGCGCTCCGGCCCTATATGAGCTTCTTGCTGGGTCTGCCACTATAGAACAAGTTATTCGCCCTACAAATGTTGAAGGGTTTCATATTATTCCATCTACTCCGGATTTGGCAGGTGCTGCTATGGAATTGATGGATGTTCCGTATCGAGAGTATCGTCTTCGCCGCGCGCTGAAGGCAGTAAAAGACAAATATGATTTTATTTTAATAGATTGCCCTCCAAGCCTTGGGCTTCTTACGATTAATGGGCTTGCGGCTGCAGATAGGCTTCTTATTCCTGTGCAGTGTGAGTTTTATGCGCTTGAGGGGCTAAACCAGCTATTAGTAACAGTAGATTTGGTTCGAAAGCATTTAAACCCTCGGTTGCAAGTACTGGGTGCAGTGCTCACTATGTTTGACCGAAGAACGGCTCTTTCACGAAAAGTAGTGCGTGAAGTGCGAAAAACATTTCCTGGACACGTATTTGAGAGCATTATTCCTCGTAATACAGAGCTCGCGGAGGCTCCAAGCGCAGGAAAAACGATTTTGGAGTACGATAGGCTTTCTCCTGGCGCTCGGGCATATGAATATTTGTCTGAAGAGCTATTGAATCTCTATCCTTAATTCTTTACTGTTATACCTATGGGACTCGGACGCGGATTAGCTTCACTTATTTCTCGAGGAGACACGGAACTGTCTTCCGATGACATGCTGGAACAAATTGATAGCATGGAATTAGAGGAGGAGGTTATAACAACCCCACAAAAGCCTCTTGTAACAATGATTTCTGTTGATGATGAGGTAGAGGAAGTTATCCCTGCGCCTCGCATGAAGGGTATTCCGGTGGTTGATGAAACCGATGAGGAGGAAGAACCTGTTGAAGAAGTTGTTGAAGAAACGCCAGAGCCTGAACCAGTTGAAGAGGAGCAGGAAGAAGAGGAAATGCCAGAGCCGCCAGTAATGCCAGAAGTGCAAGAAGAAGATGAGGACGAGGAGGTTGTTGCCGAAGTTACAAAAGAAGAAGTTCCTGTTGCTGCGGCCGCGCAAGAAAAAGATAATGACCTATGGGATCAGCATGAAGGGTCTGTACAGCATATTGCAATTGGCGACATTACTATTAATCCGCTTCAGCCTCGACGATCCTTTGACCCAAGAGAATTGGAAGACTTGCAAGAGTCTATTGCGCAAAACGGAATTTTACAGCCACTTGTTGTGCGCAGGTTAGATGATGGAAAGTACGAGTTGATCGCCGGAGAGCGTCGTTTGCGAGCCGCAACAGGCCTTAAGTGGAGCCGTGTACCATGCGTGGTGCGTCGCGATGTAAAGTCTGACCAGTCTCGTTTGGTATATGCGCTTATTGAAAATATTCAGCGTGAAAACTTAAACCCAATTGAAGAAGCGCTTGCATACAACCAGCTCAACAAAGACTTTGGATTAACTCATGAAGAAATTGGCGCACGTGTTGGAAAGAGCCGTGTTGGTATTACGAACATTGTGCGAGTACTACAGCTACCTGCAGAAATTCAGCGAGGTATGGTTGAAGGAAAAATTACCATGGGTCATGCAAAAGCAATTTTGATGATTCCAGATGAGGAAAAGCAAATTCGGTTCTACCACCATTTGGTTGATGAAGGGCTCACGGTGCGAAAGGCGGAAGTGCGTGCGCGAAGAATTCAGCGTGCAATGAACGTAGACGATCCAAAGCGCATGGTGAATCGCGTAAAGAAAAATCCACTTTCATTAAAGTACGGGCCAGTACTTGAAGATCGATACGGGTTTAACGCATCTGTCCGCTACGAAGCCGACCGCCACATATTCGAAGTAGTATTTCGCGCATCGAGCGAAGACGAGCTCGACCAGCTTACTGGAAGACTTCTTGGAAAATACGAACTCCCTGCAAAAGAAGAAATCGACGACGTAATTGGCGAAGAGGGCGAGGAGTAAGCTTTGTATATATAAATAAAAGCCTCTATTGTAAGAGGCTTTTATTTATTCTTCCGTTTTTTCTTCTGCTTCTTTTTTGAATCCGCAGCCTTTTGCGCTGCAGCGTACGGTATTGCGAGCACCATATACGAGCATGCTTCCGCACTGTGGGCACATTTCACCTGTTGGCTTGCTCCAGTATGCGTTGGAACATTCTGGGTATTGGTCGCAGGCGTAAAAGAGTTTTCCTTTTCGAGATTTTTTCTCAATAATTTTTCCTTTTTTACATGCCGGGCAGGTAACGCCGGTATCTTTTACGATCGGAGTGATGTGTTTGCATTCTGGGTAGCCGGAGCATCCGAGGAAGGCGCCGAAGCGTCCGCGTTTTACTACAAGTGGCTTGCCGCAATCTGGACACATTTGGCCGGAGTGTTCTTCTTCCATTTTTTTCTCTTCGCCAATTGGTTCTGTGTGTTTGCATTCTGGGTAGTTGCTACATGCTTTAAATTTTCCAAACCGTCCAAGTTTAATAACAAGCGGGCTGCCGCATTTTGGACATGTTTCGTTTGTTGCTTCTTGGGTAATATCTGACTTTTTCAGTTCTTTATTTTTTGTTGCAATGAGTGAGTGGAATGGTCCGTAGAATTCTTTAATAACTGGTTGCCATTGCTTTTCTCCTGACGCTACATCGTCCAGGCTTCCTTCCATGTTGGCGGTAAAGTCGATGTCGACAATGTTCGGGAAGTGTTCGGTGAGCACGCTATTTACCAGCGTACCAATTTCCGTAGGTGCAAGGCGTTTTTCGTCGTTCTTTTCTACGTATCCACGCTTTTGAATAACGTCGATTGTTGGTGCGTAGGTGGAAGGTCGGCCAATGCCATGCTCTTCAAGTGCTTTTACGAGTGTTGCTTCAGAGTATCGTGCTGGTGGCTGGGTGAAGTGCTGTTCGTGTTGGAGCGAAACAAGCTCCAAGATGTCTTTTACTTGTACGTCTGGAAGAACTGTTTCTTGGAACGCAGCTTTTTCTCCAAGTGCTTTTACGAACCCATCAAATACTACTGATGTACCATTTGCACGAAATGTATGGTTGCCCGCTGTTATTTCTATTGTTGTTTGGTTGAGCTTTGCGTCTGTCATTTGGGATGCAACCATGCGTTGCCAAATAAGGCGGTACAGTTTTATTTGCGATGGGTCGAGTTCTGCTGCTACTGCATCGGGAGTGCGGGAAGGGTCAGAAGGGCGAATGGCTTCGTGGGCTTCTTGTGCGCCTTTTGATTTTTTCGAAAACACTCGTGCTTGAGGAAGCGCGTACGGTGCACCATACGATTTGGTAATAACTTCACGTGCGGCATCGGTTGCTTCTTGGGAAAGGTTGAGCGAGTCGGTACGCATGTAGGTAATAAACCCATTTTCGTACAACCCTTGCGCAATCATCATCGTGCGCTTGCTGGAGAAGCCAAGCTGGTTGAACGCTGCCTGTTGCAATGTGCTCGTGGTAAATGGAGCAGGGGGAGTGCGCTTTTTTTCTTTGGTTGCAATGTCGGAAATGGTATATGTTGCGCCATCGAGGTTTTTGAGAATTTCTTCGACAGATTCTTTTGTTTTTATATCCATTTTCCCAAGCGACTTTCCATCTATCGCCTTCAAGCTTGCAGTCAGTTCTTGTGAGTCTTTGGATAACACTGCATCTATGCTCCAGTATTCTTCGCTTTGGAATTTTTTAATTTCCTCTTCGCGCTCCACAATAAGGCGCACTGCAACAGATTGTACTCGGCCTGCAGAAAGCCCACGACGAACTTTATTCCATAGAAGAGGAGACAGTTCGTATCCAACCAGTCGGTCGAGTACGCGGCGTGCTTGCTGTGCGTTTACGAGGTTTTCGTCGATTGCGCGTGGATGTTCAACGGCGCGGGTAATGGCTGATTTTGTAATTTCTGCAAAGGTAATACGCTTTGCTTTTTCTGGTTTTGGTTTGAGTACCTCATACAAATGCCAGGCAATGGCTTCTCCTTCGCGATCTTCGTCAGTTGCGAAATAGATAATATCTGCATTTTTTGCTGCAGCTTTGAGCTCCTTAATACGCTGGCGTGCTTTTACTGGGATAACATATGAAGGCTCAAAATCGTGATCAACATCTACGCCGATCTTTGATTTTGGTAAATCGCGTACATGCCCGTAGCTACTTTTTACAATAAAATCTTTTCCCAAATACTTTTGGATTGTTTTTGCTTTTGCTGGTGATTCTACTATTACGAGGTTTTTCATAATGACTTATGAGGGAGTAAAGCGTGAAATGAATATCCCGTCAAATTTCTTTTGTGTATCGCATGCCGCCATTGTTCACAATAATGCCAATCATTTCGAGTTCTGCAAGTGCTGCGGAAGCTTCCGGAACAGATATGTTCGCCGCTTGGGCAATATCATCTATATAGAGAGGGGAAGCGGAGAGCACCGACACAACCCCTTGTAATTCTGGGCGAAGGGCTGTGTGGGTGATGTCTTCTTGTTTTCCTTCTTCTAATTCAAACAAGGAAAGAATATCTGCTGAAGTAAGCACTGGAGCTGCGCCGTCTTGAATAAGCAGGTTTGTACCCTCGGAGGAAGGGTCTGTAATGGGCCCTGGAACGGCTAATACGTCTCTACCCTCTTCAAGGGCAAGGCGAGATGTAATAAGCGACCCAGAGCGTTTAGCGGCCTGTATAAGGAGCGTTGCCTTGCATAAGCCAGATATAATTCTGTTTCTAGCAGGAAAATGGCCCAAAAATGGTTTTGTGCCTGGCTCATATTCGGAAATAATAAGGCCACCTGCTGTCAAAATTTCATGTGCAAGTGTTTTATTGCCACGTGGGTAGAGTGAAGCGTCGTCTACTCCTGAACCAAGCACTGCAATAGTAGGGCGCATTGTTTCTACTGCAACACGATGAACAAAACTATCGATACCATATGCCATACCAGAAACAAGTACTATGCCTGCCCGTGCGAGTGGTGGAAGGAGCTTTGCGCATGCTTGGCGCCCATACATGCTTGCCTTTCTGCTCCCGACTACTGCAAGAAGGTTGGGTTCAGAAAGCACTTCAATATTTCCGCGGTAGTACAGTTGCTTTGGTGGTTTTGAAATTGTGCGCAGTATATCTGGATACAGCTGATCTTCTTGTGTGAGAATTGCAATCTCATCTGTCATCTTCTGTATTCAATCACACTTTTATGATTGAAGCGAGGAAATAAGCGCATCAATAAGAGAAGGAGTAAGCGCATCGGTGTCCCAAAAGAGTGTTGTGTTACGTGCTTGCCATCGCGCAGGGGAACCATCTGTATTTTTCATCGAAGATACTTTTTTAAGTGCCTCAACTGGTTTTGTTGTTTCACATTCAATGCGAATATACGGATCTTCGTCGCTCGGTGAAATAGTTCGTGTTGAAATTTTTGTAATGTGTAATGCGGTTGCAAGAATTTCGAGTGAGATAATTCGGATAACATTTTCCGTTTCTTCCGGGAGTGGCCCATATGCGTCTTCAAGTGTTGCTCTTTTTTGTGCAAGTTCTTCTAGGGTGTTGGAACGTGAAAGTTTGATATACCATGCTGTTCTATCGTTTGGATTGTCTATGTAGGTATGGGGAATAAACGATGGAAGCACAATTCGTATTTCTGCTTTCTGTACTTCTGCCAGGCCATCTACCATGTCTACATACAGCTGCATACCCACTTCATTTGCGGATCCGCTTTGCTTTGCGCCAAGCATAGTACCTGCACCTCGCATTTCTAAATCTTTTCGTGCAATTTCCCACCCGGATCCTACTCGCGATGCTTCTGTAAGCGCGGTGAGGCGCATTTTTTGAATAGGGGTAAGTTTTTCTTGGCTATATAAAAAGTATGCGTATCCTTGGCGAGAACGTCTGCCGATTCTTCCTCGGAGTTGGTATAGCTGCCCCAGCCCAAAGTGCGGAGCGTTCCATACAATCATGGTATTTACGTTGGGCAGGTCGAGTCCATTTTCTACAATACTGGATGATATTAAAATATCTATTTCTCTTGTATCAAACGAATGGATAATTTCTGAAAGTGTTTCATCGGGAAGCTTTGCATGTGCAATTGCTGTGCGGGCAGTTGGGAATAGTGAGGCAACAACCTCTTGGATCATGGAAAGGTTCCGTATCTTGGGTGATACCAAATATACTTGGCCGTTGCGAGACAATTCTTTTTCAATAGCTTCTTTGAGTACGGCGTCTGTTTCTTTTTTCACAACCGTTTCAATATCTTTTCTGCCCTGCGGTGCTGTTGTGATAATAGAGAGCGACCGCATTCCAGAAAGTGCCATCGACAATGTGCGAGGGATTGGCGTTGCGGATAGTGAAAGAATATCAATATGCGCGCGCATCTTTTTTAGGTGCTCTTTTTGCTTCACTCCAAAGCGTTGCTCCTCGTCTATAATCAGCAGTGAAAGGTTTGTCCACGGAATAGCGTGCGAGAGCAATGCGTGTGTCCCGATAATAATTGCGGGCTTTCCTTCTTGGAGTACTGCTTTTGCTTTGCGCACTTCCTCTCGTGAAGAAAACCGAGATACAAGAAAAATTGATTCTGCAATGTTAGGAAGTCTCGTACGGAATGTGTCGACGTGCTGTTGTACAAGAAGTGTTGTTGGGGCAAGAACGGCAACTTGTTTTTCATTTGCAAACGCGTGCATTGCAGCACGAATAGCCAGTTCAGTTTTTCCAAATCCAACATCGCCAACAATAAGTCGGTCCATAGGGTGTTGGGCTTGCATGTCTTGTGTTACTTCTTCCCATACTGTTTTTTGGTCTGGGGTAAGGTCGAACCCAAACGAATCTTGGAGGGAATGTTCAAGTGCAGGGTCTATATAATAGGAAGGGCGAAGCGCATGTTCGCGCTGCTTGGTAATTTCTAATAATTCTTTTGCGAATGCTGCGGCGTCTGCTTGCGCCTTCTTTTTCGTTTTCTGCCACAGTGTACCGCTGAGCCGATACAGCGGCGGAGAAGTTTCTCCAATGTATGGCGAGACTTTATGTGCAAATGGTACGGGCACTGCAATGCTATCGCCATCTGCATACCGAAGCACGATGTATTCAGATTCGATATCGTTGATTGTTCGAGTTTCTAATCCTTCAAATATTCCAATTCCATGGTCTGCGTGTACGGCTGGTTTGCCGGGAGTAAGTTGTCCAATAAGCTCTAGTGCGCGTTCTCGCGCAATTGGAGAGCGTTGGGTTGCAGACGGCTTTCGCGTGGTAGCGGTGTATGCGGGCAAGCGCGCAGCGCGGATTTTTTCAGGAAGTTTAATAAGTGGAGCGGAGGAGTTAGGAATAACTGTTGGAATATTTGTAAGCGCTTCCGAGAGTGGCATTGTCTCTATTGGAAAAGCGAGCGGCGGAATACGTATGGAAGATATAGACGTTGATTTACGATCATGATCTTCTAATATGCGGTCGATGTTTCCGCCAAAGAATTCTATTTTTACTGTATAAGAAAAAAGTGGATGACGAAGTGACACAGTGTCTCCTTGCACCCAGAACCCACCTTCTCGCGTTGGCTTTGTGAATCTGGTATACCCCATACCTACAAGCTGTGCAGATAAGTCAGATATGTTCATTCGTTGGCCAGCGGCAATGTGAATAATTGATTGTTGATATGCGACACTGCTCGGAACTTTTGTGTCTTGGAGCGACTCAATATATGCAACATATGTATGAGGCGCCCCGTAATATGCTGCATGGTATGCAGTGGAAAGTGACGTTGAAATAGTCCCATCGAGCTCCTGGTCTGTGAGGGTGTCTGTAATTCCATGCCAGAGCGGGGGGATTTCTCGTTTGAGTTGATCGGGCAAAAGAACCGAAACGGTAGAAAGTTTTTCTTTTAAAAGCGTATGAAGAAGCGTAATGGTCAGTGGAATAGAAAGCGTGAGGGGGATACTTGCGGTACCAAGCGCTATTTCTGTTGAAATGTCATGCAAAAATTCACTCCATTCCGGTTCAATGAGTGCTTCAATCTTTTTGCTATAGTGCTCGCTCTTTGTTGTTGACATTGATATAGTAATACTGTACATTCAGTTACCAATCAACTATGGAGTACATCCAAGAGCTTAGAAACCTCGGATTGAAGGATAAAGAAGCGGCTGTTTACCTGTCGTGTTTAGAGTTGGGACCATCTCCCGTACAGCCTATTGCTCGCAAGTCTAAAGTAGTTCGCGCCACTACATACGTCATCTTGGAGTCTCTTATGAACATGGGACTGGTTACCAAATACAAAGAAGGAAAGAAGACGTTGTTTTCTGCGGAGACTCCTCGGCAGCTTATGCGTCTGCTTGAGCGCCAACAAGAAGAAATTCAGGAAAAGCAGCATGAATTAGAGACTATTTTGCCAGAATTACAGATGCTTACGAAAGCAGGCGATGACAAACCATCAGTTCGATACTTTGAAGGCAAGGAGGGGCTACATGCCATTCGCCAAGAAATCGTTATGTATCCACGCTCTGGCGATATTATTTACAACTTTACACCAGCGGATCACATGATTGGCGCTTTTCCCGCTCATGAAGATAGGAACTTCATTCAGCGTGTTGCGAAGGGTGTTCGTGCAAAAACAATATTTACAACCACTTCTCCTACTCTTAAGAAAAAATGGCTTTCTGCTGAATATAGTAAACGTACGGAAAGAAGATTTGTGCCTCCTGAAAAGTTTCCGGTACCGGCAGGTATGACAGTGTACCAAGATCGCATTGCAATCGGTTCGTATACTGGGAAGTTATTTGGAGCAATTATTGAGAGCGAGCAAATGGCTCAAATGATGATATCGCTATTTGAACTCGCGTGGGTTGGGGCAGAAAAATATATTGACACAGGCAAGAAGAATCGATAGTCTATAAAAGTGTGGCACGGGCTTTTGGAGATGGTCTCCTTAAGCTGCGACATATGATTCGCAATGAAGTTTCTCTATGGAGGAGTCATGCTATGGTCTCGTAAGACCCAACAGCAACTCCTTTCAGGATGGAAGGGATTGCAAAGAAAGTAAGTTCTCTAAAAGCTCAGAGATAAAGGAAGCATCATGAGCACGACCTAAGGTCCCGATTCGCAATTGCGAATCGGGCCTGTTTTCTTTATTGACAATGATTATGCCACCCAGGTATATTTGAATGTCCTTCACATATCGTCTTGAGCGTTCCGCTTCAGTGACCAGTCCAGTTGGAATCATCCCCTCCAAGATTTCAACCAGGAGGTTGCTGGCGGAACATTCAAGGGGATTGTACGATACAGTGCATGGATCGGTTTCTTCTATTCGGATTAGGAAATCCTGGAAATCAATTTGTTCATACGCGGCACAATGTTGGTGCTGATATGGTGCTTGCGTGGATTGAGTATATGGAATCTCAGGGTGCTCGTGTTTCTCAGTGGAAGACGCATGAAAAATTCCATGCACGTGTGTGTGAAGTTACGCTAGATGATCGCGTAGTTATTGTGCTATCCCAAATTGTATTTATGAATGATTCTGGGCGCGTGTTGTCTGCATACTTGCGGTATAACGAAATAGATATGACACATATTCTTGTTGTGCATGATGACCTTGAGCTTCCGCTTGCGGAAGTAAAAATACAGGAAACAGGATCGGCGCATGGGCATAACGGAATACGTTCGGTGTTAGAACACATGGGCAACTCCGATATCGCACGGCTGCGCATTGGAATTGGAAGGCCGAGCGATGCAATGCCGGTTGAGAAATTTGTATTATCTTCGTTTAGTCCAAGCGAAAAAGAGGTATTGCACGAAAAAGAGCCAGAAATACTCCAAATGATTTCAGATAGATTGCTTGGAGAATAAACTTTATTTTGCGCTGTCGGATCCGAGGATAATCAGGATGTCTGCTTTCGTTGAATCTTCGTTTGCTGGGAGGTCTGCTTTTGAAGAAGCGGTCAGTAGGGATGCAATGTTTTGTGCGCTGTCTGCTTGAGTAACCTTTGGAGAATATACAATCGTTTTTGTTTCGTTTTTAGACTTTGCGTTTCCAACAGCTAATACTTTGTATCCTTGTGCAGTGAGCTGGTCTCCAATCTTTTTTGCGAGGCCAGTTGTTGCAGTACCGTTTCGCACTTCTACTGTTGCCTTTGTTGCTTCCGGGGTTGTGCTTGGGGAAGCGGCAGGAACTGGCGCGCCACTCGCAAGTGCATCGGCGTTATCGGGGCTCGGTACAGTAGCATCTGCACTTCCGGTAGCCACTGCCTCATCTACTACTTTACCGACATTATCGGTGAATACGTTTTTTGCAAGCGTTTGAATTTCAGAGTAGTCTCCTGTTCGTGTTTTGAGGATAGATGCTGGAACTCCGCCAAGCACAACAGTGTCTCCTACAAGAACTCCTTTTGGTCCCGTGCTTAATACAACAGATTTTATATCGTGGGTATCTATTTGGCGTGCTAGTTCGAAGAATCGTTTCATTTCCCACAGTTGCATGTTTGTTCGGATGTTTTCGGATAGGGAATTAATGATTCCGTTTACGGCGTTAAAGTTGAGCGCAGTATTGACTGAAAATACTTTGTCGCGGATAGCGATCAACATTTGTTGCTGACGAGTAGTTCGCTTAAAGTCTCCGCCCTCTGGGCCTTCAACGTATCGTGCGCGAACGTATGCAAGTGCGCGGTCACCATTCATTGTTTCTGTTCCTGTTGGGAATGCAATCTTATGGAAGTAGTCGGTAAACCCGTTTGCAATGTGAATGTTTACGCCACCAATTGCTTCTACGATTTTCTTAAACGCAGTAAAGTCCACTCGAGCAAAGTAATGAATTTTAAGTCCGGTAATTTCTTCTACTTTCCCAGTAATTAAATCTGGGCCGCCGTCTTTTTTGCGTGCTTCTCCATATGCATGGATTGCATTGAGCTTTGAGTATGCTTGGTCTCCTGGGATTTGTACGTATAGATCGCGGGGAAGAGAGAACAGTGCAACTTTTCCTTCTTTTGGTCTGATGGCAGCGATCATAATGGTATCTGCCAAGTTTTCTCCACTATGACCTTCTCCTCCGATTGCAAGCAACAGAATATTTATTTGATCTTCCGTTTCTCCTTCTAGTTTGTTTCCTGATTTGAAGAGAAGGTCGGAAAGTTGTCCTAATATGGACTGATCTGTCGTGCTGATACTATTGCTGGCTGCGAGTATTTTGTATCCAAATACTCCGACAACAAGGAGGCCAACAAGAAACAGCACAATAAAAGAACTTCGAACAATATGAAATCGCCGAGAATGCTTCTTCTTCGGTTTATCTACAATATTGTGGCGTTGCCGTATCTGCCCCAGCGCTCGCTTTTCGGCGCTTACTTGATCTTGGTCTTTGGTGCTCATGTTTCAACAAGTATAGTATATGGCTTGCTATGAATGCAACAAGGTCCGTATAATGAAGAACATGGATGAAATTCCGCACACGAGAACGTCGTTCATATTCGCGGTGAGTTCGTTTTTTTGGGAGCTCTTAAAAGCATTCATTTTAGCGATGGTTATTATTGTTCCCATTCGCTATTTTATTGTTCAGCCCTTTTTTGTTCGGGGCGCTTCCATGGAGCCAAACTTTCATGATGGAGAGTATCTGGTAGTGGATCAGCTGTCGTATCGTTTTCGTGAGCCTGCCCGTGGAGAAGTAGTTGTATTCCGATACCCACAAGACCATTCTCAATTTTTCATTAAGCGTATTGTCGGGCTTCCGGGTGAAGAAGTGTTTGTTCAAGATGGTAGAGTAATTATTCGCAATGCCGCATATGCCTCTGGTGGAGAATTGCAAGAAGCGGAATATCTTGATCCGTCAGTTCGTACCGGAGGGCAAGTGCATACAGTTCTTGGCCCCGGGGAATATTTTGTTCTTGGGGATAACCGCCCGGCAAGTTCTGACTCTCGGTCGTGGGGGAGTGTGAGTAGAGATGAAATAGTTGGTCGAACATGGTTCCGTGCCTGGCCACTTAATAAAATCCTCTTCTTTCCTTCGGAAAAGCCGCAATTTATTCCTGCAGCTTGATTTTTTATCAATTGGCAGTACAATAGCCTATTAAGTTACATACCTATGGCATCTTCTAAAAAGGCCGATCGGCCACAAGTTGATTTCCCGCTCCAAAGTCCTCGGGGTACACAGGACTTGCTTCCTCAGGATCAAAAATATTGGGAATACGTTCTTGAAAGCGGAAAGACGTTTTTCCGTGGTTGGCATTTTCAACAAATTGAAACCCCTCTTTTTGAGGATTCAAATCTCTTTACTCGAGGTATCGGTACCGATACGGATATTGTTCAGAAAGAATTATTTGAATTGAAATCTCGAGGAAAAGGAAACCAGTACGCTCTTCGCCCAGAGGGGACTGCTTCTATGATTCGTGCATATATCGAGCACGGAATGCGTAGCTGGCCTCGTCCGGTAAAGCTGTTTATGATGGGTTCGTTTTTCCGATACGAACGACCGCAAGCTGGGCGTTTAAGAGAATTTCACCAGATTGACCTAGAAGCAATTGGAGCTGCGTCGCCTATCACAGACGTGCAAATTATGTATATTCTCCATTTGTTTTTCCAGCATTTGGGGCTTGAGGATTATGTGTTGCTTGTAAATACGCTTGGCGAACCATCGGAACGCAAAGCATATATTTCTTTGCTGAAAGACCACTACCGAAGAAATCGTCAGAAGCTTTGCAGAAACTGCAAAGAGCGCTTGGTTACAAATCCACTTCGATTGCTCGATTGTAAAGAAGAAAAGTGTCAGCAAGTTTCAAATACTGCGCCTCGTTTGCTCGAGCATCTTTCCGACGCGTCGAAGAAGCATTTCGAATTTATTTTGCAAAGCTTGCAGGAGCTTGGTGTGCCGCATGAAGTTGCACCATCGCTTGTTCGTGGGCTCGATTATTACACCCACACGGTATTTGAGTTTGTTCCAAAGTCTACTCGTGGAGAATCTCAACAAAATACTTTTGCTGCAGGAGGCAGATACAATGGCCTTGTAAAAGAGCTTGGCGGAAAAGATACTCCTGCAATTGGCGCTGCAATTGGTGTTGAGCGTGTTATTGAGCGAGTAAAGGAAGAAGGAATTGAGCTTACGATTGTTGATCAGCCACAACTGTTTATTGCGCAGCTAGGAGAGAAGGCAAAATTGCTTGGACTGCAAATTATGAAAGAGTTGCAAGAGGCGGACATTCCATTTGTTGAAAGTATCGATCGCGATGGAATGCAGCAGCAGTTACACATGGCAGACAGGTTGAAGGTGCAGTGGGCAATTATTATCGGACAAAAAGAAGTGCTCGACGAAACTGTGATTTTGCGAAATATGGAAAGCGGAATGCAAGAAGTTGTTGATCGTGACAAATTGATCCCGGAACTGGAGCGTCGCCTAAACATTGTGCGAGAGTAATAAAAGAAGGTATACTTTCATTCAGATATGGATACTCCATCTGAATGCGTGTTTTGCAACATAATACTTGGGAATACCTCGGCAGAGATTTTGTTTGATGGAGGGGATACTCTCTTTTTTCGAGACATCCACCCAAAAGCATCTGTTCATATTGTAGGAATAACAAAAAAACATTTGTCGTCTCTTGATGCTATGACGGGCGATGACCACGCGCTCATTGGGAAACTGCTTCATGACGCTACTCATGTTGCTCGTGATGCAGGAATTTTTGAAGACGGGTATCGCGTACTTACGAATATTGGAAAGAATGCTGGGCAAGAAGTGCCGCATCTTCATTTTCATATATTAGGTGGAGAAGATTTAGGAGGCATTCGATGCTAGCAATTCGAAAAATTATTTCGAGCTTTTTAATTCTCGCAATGGGGGTGTGGGCTATTCCAACTGTTGTATTTGCGGAAGCTCAGCGGAGCGGGCTCGTTCCGTGCGGTCCGGAAGGTGGGCCGTCAGGATCAGGGCCAGGCGCAAATGTAAGTAATTGTACGATACAAGATTTATTTGGATTGCTGGTAAACATTTATAATTACCTTCTTGGGTTGGCGGGATTGGTTGCATTTGGATTCCTTATCTATGGAGGTATTCAAATGTTCTTCTATTCTGTAGACGAAGAAAAACTTGCGAGCGGAAAGAAGACAGTTATTGAGGCATTAATTGGTATTGCTATCGTGCTGCTTGCATACATTATCGTAAATACGCTCCTTATTGCGCTTGGTGTTGCGAATCCGCAGGAATATTTTAGCGGAGGCTTGTTCGGCGGATCGGGAAATTAGGGAGGCGTTAGTTGTCTTGACTTTGCCTTTTTGGCATGGTAGGATGCTGTTTGAGGTATTTATTCGTTATGTTACTAGGAGGTGACTTTTTGTGTTGGAAGTAAAAAAGCGTGACCATGAAAACTCCGAAGGATTAGTCCGTCGGTTTACCCGCGTTGTACAGCAGAGCGGTGTGTTGTTGCAGGCAAAAAAGGTCCGCTACTACGAACCCCGCAAGAGCAGAAACAAGATTCGAGAAGAAGCTCAGCGAAGAAGCGAACTGCAATCCGAACGTGATCGATTAATCAAGCTCGGAGAAATTGATGAATTCTCATACCCTTCTAAAAAGGGAAAGCGTTGGTAAAATAATCAATTGTAGAAAAACTCCCCCTACACGAGGGGGAGTTTTTCGTTTACTATGAATCCATACATTGCTATGGCAACTCCACCACCACCACCTAACCTTCCTGTTCCGGGCGGAGCAGCAGCTCCTTCGGGTCCACAACCAAAGAAAAATCCATATCTTCCTACTGGTGATGTAGTGCCTCCAAAAAATAAACCAACACCGCCAGTTTCCGTTCCGGCACCAACGCCAACGTCAGCACCTGCGCCTACTCCAACTATGCCCATTGCTCCGCCTGTTCAACCAAAAGCTCCGGCACCAGCACCTGTTGTTGCGCCCCCTGCTGGCGCAAAAGCCGGCCAAGGATTTGATATGCCAGATCCATTTGCGTCATCTGATCAGCCACAGAAGCCAGAAGTAAAAAAGGACGATGTTCCAATGCCACCAAAAACAACGCAGCCAAACCCTATTATTACTCCTCCGGGGACTCCTGTTTCAGCTCCTATTGCGCCCACGGCGTTTCAAGAGAAAGCGCAATCAAGAAAGTCGGGACATAGGTGGATATTTATTAGTATTGGTATTTTTGTTGCTGTTGCGTTTCTTGTCGCGCTAGGGTTTTTGGCATACATGTTCCTTCAGCCTTCTACTCCTGACCCAGCTTCTATTATTGTCCCTACTCCGTCAGGCATACCGAATACGCCCGTTACAATTCCGCTTGAAAGCGTAGCTGCTACTCCAGATATTGCAGTTCCAACGGCTACTCCTGCATCTGCACCAGCGAATGTTCCAACCGCAACTCCGCAGGTTGGTGCTGACACCGAAGATACTGATAACGATGGCCTTACAAATGCGGAAGAGCGTTTTTATGGAACGGATCCTTTAAATCCGGATACTGATGATGATGGGTACCAGGACGGGGAAGAGGTGCGAAATGGATATAATCCGCTTGATACCGGAAAGCTCGATTCTGACAACGATGGATTCCCTGATCCTGACGAACGTAAGTTTGGAACAGATCCGTTTAATCCGGATACTGATGGTGACGGGTATTCTGATGGAGATGAAATAAAGGCAGGTCACAACCCGCTTATCCCCGCTCCAAACGACAAGTTGTAATATTTATTATTCTTGTATGCCCTGCATGCTGGATTGCGAAGAGTTTCCTCTTACGCAACAAGAGATAGATACTTTGTGGGAACTTGTTCGTAACGAAAAGGATCTTCCAGATGATACTATTGCAATCCGCTGCGTTGATACAGAAGAGGTGCGACGACTTAATGCGTTGTATCGAGGGAAAGATACTCCTACAAATGTGCTCACGTTTTCGTATGAAGAAGATGATGAGCACGACATCGCGCTTTGCATGGATGTAGCAATTCAGGAAGCGAAAGATCGCGACATGGGCCTACGAGATTATTGTGCATTGCTCGTTGTTCACGCACTCCTTCATGCTGGCGGTATGGATCACGAGCGATCGGAACAAGAGGCTCAACATACAGAAGAGCTGGAACGCAATATATTACAGCAAGCCGGATTCGTGCCGAAAGCACTTTCCGATGTATACTAGTGTGTATGAAAGAGTGGCATCGTAGCAGGTCATTTTTTGAGTCGGCGAAGTTTGGCTTTCACGGGATATATCAGGTTTTTGTTCGTGAACAAAATTTGCGCATCCAGGCAGTCATAGGAACACTAGTTGTGTGCACTATGCTATTTTTGAGCATTCCGCTGTACCAAATGGCAATATTGATTCTTGCCATTATGTTGGTTATGACTTTAGAGATGATAAATACATGCCTTGAGCTGTTCTCAGATCGGGTGCATCCCGAATATAACGAAGCAATACGGATCTCCAAAGACGTAGCTGCAGGAGCTGTGTTGTTTGCGAGCATTGGAGCGTGTATTGTGGGAATATTAATTTTTATTCCGAGTATACTATAAAGATACCTATGAATAGGCCTCAAGTATTTACTGGAATAGATATCGGATCTGCTACGGTCCGAGTTGTTGTTGCGCAAAAAGAGCCCCAAAGCGATGAAGTAAAAATCCTGGGAGTAGGCGCCGTTCCTATGAGAGGTATGCAAAAGGGTGTTATTACCGATGTGGATGCTGCGGTGGAGGCGCTTTCTGCAGCTCGCGATATGGCAGAAAGAGTATCTGGAATTATGGTTGAAAAAGCCTATGTGAGTATTAATGGTTCGCATCTTACGTCTCAAAATCTTCGGGGAGTTATTGCAGTAAGTCGTGCTGATGGAGAAATTACATCAGATGATGTTGACCGAGTTATTAACGCGGCTCAGGCAATTTCAATGCCACCGAATCGAGAAATTCTCCACGTGCTTCCACAGAACTACATTGTTGATGGTCAGGAGCATATCAGTGATCCAATCGGAATGACGGGAGTTCGACTTGAGGTGGAAGCGCATATTATAGAGGGCTCTGTTCCCTTCATTAAGAACCTCACAAAGGTTGTGAACCAGTCTGGTGTACACATAGAAGATTTCGTGTTCGCTCCACTGGCGGCATCAATGGCTGTTCTCGAAAAGCGTCAGAAAGAGCTTGGGGTTGTGCTCGTAGACTTGGGCGCTGGCACTACAAGTATGGTGGTATACGAAGAAGATGTGCTGCTCCATACGAGCGTGCTTCCTGTTGGTGCTTCGCATATTACAAACGATATCGCTATTGGGCTTCGAACATCGATCGACATTGCAGAGGCCATGAAGGTTTCTCACGGTACAGCGATTCCAGAGAGCGTGCCACAAAATGAATCTATTGCGGTGGAAGATGAAGAGGGGGAAGAGGAATCGGTATCTCGTCGTGATGTGGCAACTATGATTAGTGATCGTCTCGATGAGTTATTTCAATTTATTGACCGTGAACTTAAGAACATTGGAAGGTCCGGAATTCTTCCTGCTGGAGTTATTTTAACTGGGGGCGGAGCTCATATGGATGGTATTGTGGAGCTTGCAAAAAAGAAGCTTCGACTCCCCGTACGTATTGGTCGACCAAAGATGTTGACCGGAATTTCAGATAGAACCGATGAGCCGGAGTATGCTGTTGGGCTAGGACTCATTCACTTTGCAATTGAGCAAGAAAATAGACCAAGCGGGCGTGAAAGCCTCCATTTGCCCAACGTTGCGGCAACAATGGACAAGATGCGTGGTTGGGTCAAAACCTTCCTTCCATAGTACTGAACACAAAGTGTGTTCTGTTTGAACACAATTAGGTGTTGACATTAGTGCTTTGGTTTGTACGATGAATGGTATATGCCACTCAAACGACCAAACATTGAAAACGTTGCGAATATAAAAGTGGTGGGCATTGGTGGAGGTGGAAATGCTGCACTGAATAGAATGATCGAAGCGAACATTAAGGGAGTTGAATTTATCGCGGTGAATACTGATGCGCAGGCGCTTCATTATTCTGGAGCTCCAACAAAACTTCATATCGGACAGACCGTTACTCGAGGTCTTGGTGCTGGAATGAACCCAGCGCTTGGTCAGCAAGCTGCCGAAGAGAGCCGAGAAGAAATTTACGAAGTGCTGAAAGGTGCAGACATGGTGTTCACAGCCGGTGGATTTGGTGGTGGTACTTGTACCGGTGCCCTTCCTGTCGTATCTGAAATTGCACGCGAAGTAGGCGCACTTACGGTTGCCGTTGTTACGAAGCCGTTTTCATTTGAAGGGCAGCAGCGTATGACGCTTGCTGAAGAGGCATTAATTGAATTGCAGAGTCGTGCAGATGCATCGGTAATTATTCCAAACGATAGACTCCTGCAGATTATTGATAAAAAGACTAGCCTGTTGGATGCGTTTCGCGTAGTAGACGATGTACTTCGCCAGGGTGTACAAGGTATTTCTGATCTTATTACTCACCACGGAATGGTAAACGTAGACTTTGCGGATATTAAGGCAATTATGCAAAATGCCGGGTCTGCGCTTATGGGTATTGGTCGCGCCTCTGGAGAAAACAGGGCCGTAGAAGCTGCTCGCGCCGCAATAGACAGTCCAATGCTTGATGTAACCATCGATGGCGCAAAGGGAATTGTGTTTAACATTACGTCTGGAACAGATCTTCGTATGTATGAAGTTGAAGCTGCTGCCCGTACCATTACTGAGCACGCAGATCCTCATGCAAAGGTTATCTTTGGTGCTGTTATAGACCCAGAACAGGTTGAAGAGGGCGAAATTAAGATTACCGTTGTTGCCACAGGGTTCGATAAGCCTCAAATTATGTCTCGTTCATCACAATCTGGGGTGTCTTCGTATGTGTCTACCCAGCAGTTTTCTCAGCAGCGTGCTCCTATGATGCCAGAGCCACAAATGCCTGCCGTTGAGCCTCGTCCTCAGCCGCTACGAGCAACTCAAGCGCCATCGCTTTCGCCAATGAATCGCCAGGTTGCTCCGTTGCAAAAGTTTGGAAATCAGCAGCAAGATGAAGAAGATTTGGAAGTGCCAACGTTCATCCGTCGCAAAATGAGAGAGCGAAAGCAGGCTGGTCACGACGATCAACAAATATAATTTCTTGAGAAAAAGCGCTGCGTCCGTGTACCGTACATAGCATGCGGTACACTGTCGCGCTTATTGTTGGAGGTTGGACAATGGGTATTCTTGCAGGGGCATTCCACGGACCTGCTGCTATTGGGATCCTTAGTGCTGCCATGTTTGCACTATGGTCTTGGTATCTTCGGCTCTCTGTTCAGCATCAAGTAGCTGTACTTCTTGTGTGTATGCTTGGATTTTTTTATGGAAATTCTTTTGGTGTTTCGCGCACGGTAGTATGTTCCGAACGTGCTGATGAGGCGGTAACTCTTTCACGAATATACGGCATCTATCCGCAAGAGATACGATATGTGTTCACTGAAAAAAGTGGCTGTTCTATTTTGGTGTACGCACCACGGTTCCCGATATTTTCAAAAGGAACAGTGGTGCATATTATTGGAACTCGTCAAAAAACGAGTGATGTATTTTCTTCTTTACCGGAGTATGCGCAATTTCTTCGGGACCAAGGAATTGAACAAGTTGTTCGACGTGCGGAGGTTGATGTGGTTACATCGGGAGGTAATACAATAGACGCATTTCGAATCGGCATTATATCGCGTATTAATACCTTGTTTTCCGAGCCAGATTCTTCTCTGCTTGTAGCAATGCTTGCCGGTGATCAGGGAATGGTGCCAAGTGAGATAAAAGATGCGTATCGAAACAGTGGAATTATTCACGTGTTATCTATTTCTGGATTGCATGTATCTATTATTGCGCTTGTATTGAGCTTTTTTATGAGGAAAGCTCCTATTTCCTCGCTGGCGCAATCATTTCTGACGGCAATAGCATTGTGGATGTATATAGCGGGGGTCGGCTTTCCGCCATCTGCAGTGCGGGCGGGCATATTTTGGACGTTGTATGTATTTGGGTACCATGCGCGGGCGCTCGTGGGACTACTTACGGTCATTATTCTCACTGTTGCGGTACTTGTAACAGCTAATCCTGCAATCGTGCGGTCGGTTGGGTTTGAGTTATCTGTTACGGCAGTTGCTGGAATTGGCGTGGCATTATTCTTTTTTAAGCGAATTCGCATTCGTTCTAGCTTTCGGGGAATTGGTTCTTTACTTGCCGTATCTATCGGCGCAACGCTGGCAACTGCGCCGCTTACGCTGTATTACTTTGGGAATCTTTCGTTCGTTAGTATATTCGCAAACCTTCTTGTCGTCCCGTTGTTGCCGTTTGTGACCTACCTTGCGCTTGTGGCACTGCTTCTTAGCTCTTTTATTCCTCCACTGGCCCTTATTGTCGCGTTTTTTGTGCATATACTGATGCGTTGGATTGTTTTGGTCGCAACGCTATGTGCGGCTGTTCCATTTGGTCACGTTGAGAATGTTAGCTTTTCTCTTGTGGGGGTGCTCTTGTGGTATGGAGCGCTTACAATAGCTTGTGTAGCTGCTATGAAATATTTGAAAATCCCTTGGAGGAGCTGGTGGGTATGAAGTATTCTCTTCGCGCATTTGGAGCTCTTGCGCTTGTGGCGTGTGCGTTGGCTGTTGTAGTTACTCGTCCTCGACAGGCAATTACGATGCTCGATATTGGGCAAGGGGACAGCTTTCTGCTGCAAGATGGCGCAACGCAAGTATTAATAGATGGCGGCCCGGGTTCAGAGGTACTCACTCGGCTTGGAGAAGAGATGCCGTTCTTTGATCGGAAAATAGATGTGATTATTGCAACTCATTACGATAGGGACCATTTGGAAGGGTTGCTCCATGTTGTGAACAAGTACGACGTGGGGATGATTTTAATGCCGCACTATACGGCGACAACCACCGCCACAAAGCGCCAATTTTTGCAGACTGTTATTGATAAGCACATACCGTATCGGTTTGGGTGGTATGGGCAGACGTTGTCCGTGGGGCATATGCAGTTTCGGATTATGTCACCAATTCCAGGACCAGAGTGGGAGAGCCTTTCAAAACGTGCGTCTAATAACGCGTCTATCATTATGCGAATGGATTACACGCCAAAGCCAGGCGCGCGTCCGCTTTCAGCGTTATTTACCGGAGATGCGGAAGGCAGGATAGAGAAGCAACTATTATCTTCCATTTCTCTATCTGCATTTGATGTGGATATTTTAAAAGTGGGACACCATGGGAGTAAAACATCTACAACCTCAGAGCTGGTACAGGTAGCATCTCCGGGAGTGGCATTTATTTCCGTAGGCGCGAGCAACACATATGGACACCCTACTAAAGAAGCATTGTCTCGCCTTTCTGCAAGCAAGATATTTCGAACAGATCAGGATGGTACGGTGTCGTTTTGGTTTGATGGAACATTCTGGAGGGAATCATGTCGTAAAAAAACGGATTTGATTTTTTTGCAACAATTATGTATGAAAAGATAATATACTATACTATATTGATACTATGACTACTGAACAAACACTTGTTATTATCAAGCCCGATGGCGTACAGCGCTCTTTGATGGGTGAAATCATCAGCCGTCTTGAGCGGACTGGATTAAAGTTTGTAGCGTTTAAATTTCTTGTTCCCCAAGAAGAACAATGCTGGAAGCACTACAATAAAGATGATGAATGGTTCATGAAAAAGGGGACCCGCGTTACGGAAGATCGCAAAACCCACGGAATGCCAATTGAAAAGGAACCTATCGAATACGGAAAAGACATTATTCAGGCAAACGTAGATTTCTTCACTTCTAGCCCGGTTCTTGCCATGGTTATTGAAGGAAATCAGTCTGTTGCGATTGTGAAGAAGATTGTAGGAGAAACAGAGCCTTCTACTTCCGACGTTGGAACAATCCGAGGAGACTTAACAGTAGATTCTTACTCACTTTCAAGCCGCGACAACCGTGCGGTTCGAAACTTGATTCATTGTTCAGACAGTCCAGAAGAAGCTCAGCGAGAAATCCCTCTCTGGTTTGATAAGAGCGAAGTTATCTCATACCGCCTACTTCAGGAGCAGGTACTGTACGACGTAAACCTCGACGGAATTTTAGAGTAAAAATAAATATCTCCCTTCTCCCCAATCGGGGAGAAGGTTAGCTTTGAGCCTTTGTGCGAAAAGCGCGGATGAGGGCAGCCCTCACCCTAGCCCTCTCCCAACTCGGGAGAGGGGAATGGTTATAATTTTTGTAATTTCTGACTTACCGGATCGGCAGTATCGTATTTTTTTGATGCCGGGCTATATGTGCGTCCGTATGCTTTGAGTCGGTACGAAAAATTCCACCAATCTTTTTGTGGGAGCAGTTCACACAATTCTTTTTCTATAACATTGGGGTTTGATGATGTAGTAAGCCCAAACTTATTTGCCAGTCGCCGTACGTGCGTGTCTACGGCAATACCTTCCACGGTGTCAAAAAGGGGACCCAATATAACGTTCGCAGTTTTTCGGCCAACTCCAGGAAGTTCTAATAATTCTTGCATGGTAGATGGCAGCCTCCCGTGGTGTTTGGTTGTAATAATCTGCGCGGCGCCAATAATTGCTTTTGCTTTTGCTCGGTAAAATCCTGTTGAGTAAATCATCTTCTCAAGTTCTGGCAGCTTTGCATGTGCAAATGCGTGTGCCGATGTGTACTTTTTAAATAGTGGGGGAGTAACAATGTTTACTCGCTCGTCGGTACATTGTGCAGACAAGATAACAGCAACGAGTAATTGAAACGGCGTTTTGTAATGAAGCGGAGTTTCAAGGTCGCCAGGAAACAATCGTTCTAATTCGTTGTGAACAACCTGCGCTCGTTTCTTTTTTGT
>JBPOIM010000022.1:0-14404 GCA_052034485.1 Candidatus Anderseniibacteriota bacterium
TAATAAACAGCAGCAGCACAACCCCAAACTGCGCAAACAAGTCATACATACTTTTTTGGTTCTGCAAAATATTGAAGAACATCGGCCCTGCAGTAATACCAGCAATAATGTATGCAACAATCAGTGGTTGGCGAAGCAATCGCACAACAAATGCAATTGCAACAACGATAAACAACAACGTGCTCAATTGAAGGAATATCGAGCTGTCCATATACACATCATACCATAGAGGAATATAGATACATTTGAATGTGTGTCCATCCGCTCGTATGATACATACATCATGGAGCCACTACACCTGTACAACTCAAAATCCAGAACCCTCGAGCAGCTTACTCCGGTATCTGGAACCAATCTTGTAACTATCTATAATTGCGGACCTACCGTATACAAGCGCCAGCATATTGGAAATATGCGACGGTTTTTAGTTGCCGATACACTCAACCGCACGCTGGAACTATTTGGGTACGCCGTAAACGATGTTACCAACATTACCGACGTTGGCCACTTAACCCAAGATGAAATAGACGCCGGTGAAGACAAGCTCGAGAAAGCAGCAAAAGAAACAAAACGAACGCCTCAGCAAATAGCAGCCGAGCAAACGGAACTATTCTTTCAAGATATCGACGAGCTCAACATTCAGCGCTCACAACAATACCCTCGCGCGAGCGATAACATAGACGCGATGATTGCGCTTATCGAAAAACTGATTGCAAACGGGCACGCATATATTACAGAAAGCGGTGTGTATTACGACGTCACCACATTCCCTGCATATGGAGAGCTTTCCGGAAATACAGTTGCCGCGCTCGATGCAGGTCACCGAATCGAAACGAGGAAAGAAAAGAAGCACCCTGCTGACTTTGCACTGTGGATGATCGACTCCACTCATTTGCAACTATGGGATTCCCCATGGGGCAAAGGGTACCCAGGTTGGCATATTGAATGTTCCGCAATGGGCATGAAAGAGCTCGGCGAGACAATCGACATTCACACCGGCGGCGAAGATAACCGCTTCCCTCACCATGAAAACGAAATTGCACAATCGGAAGGCGCAACAGGAAAACCATTTGCACACATTTGGATGCACAATCGCCATCTATTACTGGGCGGGAAGAAAATGGCAAAACGTGAAGGAGAAAGTATCACGCTCAGCACCATAAAAGAACATAACTACGCTCCCCTCGCATTTCGATTGCTGGTATTTGCACATCACTACAGATCGCCAATAGATTTTTCTTGGGAATTGCTCGATGAATACCAAAAACACATAGAGGGTATTCATGCATTATTGGTGCGCCTATCCCCTCTCCCCAATTGGGGAGAGGGTGAGGGTGAGGGCAGCCCTACAAAGCCACCTTTACTCGAAGCATTTCACGCTGCGCTTGCAGATGACCTAAATACCCCAAAAGCCTTTGCCGTATTCCTAGAAACAATCAAAGAAATACACAAAGCGCTTGATGCAAATTCAAATGGCAATACTGCAGCACCATACATTGCAGCACTTATAGACATGGATCGCGTTATTGGAATTCTCTCTTCTCTTAAAACGGTGCGAAGCAGTGTAATCCCTCAAGAAATTATCAATCTGTCAGAAAAACGCGAAGCGGCCAAGAAAGAAAAAGACTATGCAGCTGCGGATGCGCTTCGCTCCTCTATAGAACAACAAGGATACGAAATCCAAGACACCCCCCAAGGACCACTCATACACCCAAAACGGCTCAGCTAAGCCGTTTGGCTCGATATTCACACCTTTTCCACCTACCAGAGGGTATTTGCCCGCGGTATAGTAGTGATACGTATGCCTGGATCAGAGCCACGAATCGTTCCGCACAACCTCGAAGCAGAGGAATCTTTGCTCGGAAGCTTGCTGATTGATAAAGGCGCAATTATAAAAATTGCGGATTGGGTTGACTCACAAGACTTCTACCGGCACAACAACGCAATCATTTATCAAGCAATGATGGACTTGTATGCCAAAGGCGACCCAATCGACGTCCTGTCGGTGATTAGTGTGCTCAAAGAAAAGAAAGAATTAAAAAACGTTGGAGGCAAAAGCGCAATTACCCACCTTGCGACCGTAGTCCCTACGGCTGGAAACGTTGTGCATTATGGAGAAATTGTTCAGCGCAATGCTACGCGCCGTCGATTAATTTCCGCAGCATCAGACATTGCCGAGCTTGGGTTTGAAGAAGCCATTGATATAGAAACAGTGATGGACGATGCGGAAAAGAAATTATTTGCTGTATCTCAGGGGCATCGGACAGAGCACTTCATTCCTATTTCAGAGGCTCTCGAAGAAGCGTTTGTTCGTATCGACAAACTCCACAAAGGAGAAGGTGCTATTCGTGGAGTACCTACAGGCTTCCCAAGCCTCGATAAAAAACTTGCTGGGTGGCAAAAGTCAGACCTTATTATTCTTGCTGCACGCCCTAGCGTTGGTAAAACGACACTCGCGCTCGACTTTGCTCGCCATGCCGCGCTTGCCGGCTCACGAGTTGGTATATTTAGCCTAGAAATGTCCAAGGACCAGTTGGTAGATCGTCTGCTTGCCGCGCACGCACACGTAGATTTGTGGAAGCTGCGAACAGGAAAACTTGCACAAAGCGGTGGCGATGATGATTTTATTCGCCTTGGCGATGCCATCTCCGACCTTTCACAAGCAAGCCTCTACATAGACGACAACCCTTCCGCAAACGTTATGGCAATGCGCACCATGGCTCGTCGACTTCAGAGCGAACATGGACTCGACCTACTGATCATCGACTACCTGCAGCTGATGGAATCCTCTCGCTATGTCGATAATCGCGTACAAGAAGTGTCTGCAATTTCTCGAGGGCTCAAAAAGCTTGCCATTGAATTACAAGTTCCCGTTATCGCACTCTCTCAGCTTTCTCGTGCCGTTGAAATGCGTACCGACCAGCGTCCAAAACTTTCCGATCTTCGAGAATCTGGAAGCATCGAACAAGATGCCGATATTGTGATGTTCTTGCACCGGCAACCATGGGAAGGAGAAGAGCGCCCAGAAGTAATGGAAGTAGACCTCCTTATTGAAAAGCATCGTAACGGACCAACCGGGGAAATTCCATTGCAGTTTAGCGGCAATTCCGTAAGTTATACCGAAATGGAAACATTCCACATGGAAGATCCTGCCCCTGCAGCTGCGTAATATATGGCAACAGTGCTTCCAAAAGCAGTTCGGGAATTAACTCAAGAGCTCACTCGCTTACCCGGGGTTGGCACAAAAACAGCCCAACGCCTTGCGCTGCATTTGTTGCGCCAACAAAAAGGTGTCACTGCTGCCCTTGCCCAGTCTATTGCAACACTCCATGACCGCGTACAAACATGCTCAACGTGCTTTTCCCTTTCAGAAAGCGACACATGCAGTATTTGTAGCGATGCATCTCGCAACCGCACACTGCTGTGTGTTGTAGAAGATCCGCTCGACGTAGAAGCAATTGAACGAACCGGTTCATACCAGGGGCTCTACCACGTGCTTGGTGGACTCCTGTCCCCCATGGAAGGAATTGGAATCGAACAGCTTTCATTTCAGGAACTCATTGCGCGTATTCAAAACACATCCATAGAAGAAGTAATCATCGCACTCGAGCACAGCATGGAAGGAGAGGCAACTACCCGGCACATTATGTCGTATATAAAAAACCTCAACGTTCCGGTTACCCGTTTGGCACGAGGACTTCCAACCGGAGGAGACATTGAGTTCGCAGACGCGCTTACATTAAACGCCGCATTTTCCGGACGTACAAAGTTATAAAAATACCCCCTTTCAAGGAGGTATTTTATTATTTGCTCTTTACAGTGATTTTTTCGATTTCTACTTGGGTGATGTGTTGCTTGTGTCCGAAGTAGTGGGAATTTCGCTTCTTTGCTTTCATCTTTACACCCGTTACTTTTGGAAGCCTTCCCTGAACGGCAAGCTTTGCGGTAACTGTTGCGCCCTTTACAAGCGGAGTTCCGATTTCAACCTTTTTGCCATCAGATACAAGCAATACCTCAGAAAACGTCACGCTGTCGCCCTCTTTTCCAACCATACGGTCAACAACCATCGTATCCCCTTCGTGGACTACGTATTGCTTTCCGCCTGTTTTGATAACTGCTGTTTTCATAAGAATAGATAAAGTATCGCAGGAGACTCACTTTCTGTCAAGAATAAGGGGTGAACCCACTTCTATGCCATATTTACTGGCTGTATCTGCCCCTATTTCAAGCACCATATCTACCCCCTCCGGACTTGCATACTGCTTGAGCGCCTCATCTGGAGTGCCTAGTGGCTCATTTGGCACGTGATGCTCTATTCCAACCACCTTGGAGTCTGCAATCCACACAATATCAATAGGAATAAGCATCCCCTTCATCCAAAATACCTCCTCCTGTAATCCCGAAAAGAAGAATGCCATTCCGGTGTTAATAGGAACACTTTTGCATCCAGCAAGGCCTGTTGCCTGTTCTTGCGGTGTTATTCGAAGAGCAACATGAAGCGTTTGTGTTGGAGTTGTCATGGTTGACTGCCAAAAATTTGCGCATGGCGCCACGGCATGCGATACCCACGCTCCTGCCCCCACACACACCAATACTCCAATAAAAATTTTTATGTGCTTCATACCAGCTTCCGCATCGTATGTGCACGACTTGCAAAAAACACAACTGCAAATAGGGTAAGTGCGAAAATTTTCCAGTGTGTTGGAGCAACCACTGCAATAATCCCAAGAAGCGCCGTGAGCCCACCTACAACAAGTAAAATTCCCCAGGAAGAGGCGCCCATAGCATGCAGCCTATGGTGAATATGAGAAACAGTATCCCCTTTCCACGGATATTTTTTCTTTATCATTCTATACACAACAACAAACAATGCATCCAGCACTGGCAGCGCCAGCACAATTAAAGCCGTTGCAATTTTCCCACCACCAATAATCGCAGTCATTCCAAGAAACATTCCTAAAAACCAACTCCCGCTTGTTCCTAAATACACCCGCGCAGATGGCGCATTCCATAAGAAGAATGCAACTAACCCACCAAGCGCGATGCACGATAGCATAAGCGTACGCGCATCTTGCGTTGCAGGAAGTAAGCTAATTCCCGCCATCGCAATAAACGCAATAATCCCAACAAGTGTGGCCAGGCCGTCGGTGCCATCTAAGAAATTTATCGCGTTCATACAAATCATAAGCCAGATAAATGCGGCCACACCACCATATGTAACCAAAATTACGCCACTTCCAAATGGGTTGCTGACATACGGAATACTCCATCCAAAGTACACGGCCCAGCACGCAATAAGTGCCTGCCAAAAAAACTGTCTTGCTGGCGGTATCGCACTATCTTCATCAAGCCGACCAATAAGTACTGCAATCAGCGTTGCTCCCAGCAAGCCAATTGCGAGATTGCTATCGCGAATAAAAAACATTGATGCTCCAGCAACCAGTAATGCGAGTATCCATCCTGCATAATAAATTGGTCTACCAGTGGAATGCACCCTCCAAGAAAGCACGCGCTGCCCTGTTAAATACTGAACAATTCCATACATTGCAACAAACACCCCCAGCATCACAGTGAAATTGCTCGGGGACAGGATACTGGTATCGAATATCATACAACCTCCACTCCGTGTGCTGTCACGTGTCTTCGTGACTTTTGCATCACGTTAAAATTGAGATCCCTTCCAAACATCAACCGCGTTTCAGCATCCAGTGCCGGAAACGCAGATAACAACGTCGCAATAATTGGCACCAATGCCCACTGTAAAATCATAAGAATATATTTCCATACGCTGTAGTGATGCGGCCTATTGGGCATCAGCAAAATAGTAAGCGTTGCAGAAATAATCAACCCAGACATGGCAATGGTCATCAACGTTCGAGTAATAAACGGCAAGCTGTACGACAAAAATGTTCGATGAAAGTCTGGATCACCAAACAACACCGGTATCCACCCAAGTACTGCAACAATAATTGCAGCCGTAGCCCACGAATAATGCCCCTCAAGCGTGCGGAATAAATACGTAAATTTGGTGGAGAATGGAATTTTTCTATTGTTCAAAAATCCTTCTACCAAATATGGGAAGTTTTCAATTCCCCACGCCCATCGACGCTTTTGCTTGTATTGATTCTTCAACGTTTGCCACCAGCTTGGCGCAAGTGCAGCGTCCATAGAAACTGTTGTATATAGCGGAATGGTCTGGTATTTCCCATCGTATCGGAGTAAACACTGCCAGAAAATACGAGAGTCTTCAGAGATAACATTTTTCTGCCAATATCCTACTTCCTTCAGCGCCTTCAGTGTCATGGAGTGACTAGAAAATGTTACGAGTCGCTCCGGGCGAGTAGATTCAATCATCTGCCAAAATGTTGAGCCCATTGCAACCACTCGAGAGAACGATGGCGCATCCCACAAGTTGTTGTTGTACAGCGGAATTGGCTGGTAGCTTGCGCGATACGGATTCTTTGTTGTGACAAACACATACGTAAGGTACGAGAAATATTCTGGAGACACTACGGTGTCACTATCGAAGTTACTCACCAGTACCATCTCTTCTGGAATACGTTGCTTTTTTAATTCTTTTTCCATTTCCTGAATTGCCCACGAGGCGTTGGCGCTTTTCACTTTCTTTTCTCCTTCTATTCCATCCGGATGGAATGCCGTAATAAACGTATGGAATTGCGAACCAAATTCTTTTTTGAGAGAAGCCGCTCTCTCTTGTGCGCGCTGGCCAGCACGCTCTTCAAATCCGATCACCACATGCATACGCTCTTTCGGGAAATCAGTTGCAGCAAACGACGAAATAGACGTTCGCAATACGTGGATCGATTCGTCATATGTTGGCAATACAATGACATGGTGTACTTTTTCCCAGTTCATCGTTGTATTCTTTTCTTTCTTAAGCGTAGCGATCCAGTCCCTTCCTCTGTACTCCTTCAGTCTGTTATATGCGTACAGCAAATGAATCGACATATACACAATACGAATAAGTAGGTACACATCATACGCAATCACAAACATCGCAATCCAAAACGGAAGCAGCATGCCTAATGTAAATAAGCCAATAAGCGTACCCCACGATAAAAATCCAGGTAGGATTTCCCACACCCTTCGGCGTACCGCCTCCCAATTTATTTCCACAGTAATACTTGGCATAGTTCCCTCCGTTATGCGAGCAGCGTTATGTGTTTAGCTCGAATAATAGAGCATACGTCAAGAGCAGCAATATTTGCAAGAGCGGCATCGTACACCACAAAATCCAAAATGCGATGTTACTTGCACGCTGCACTGCTCGCGCCAATATAACGTTCACCCCAAAAAGCAGAATACCAATTGCAGGAAGCGTAATAATCTGCCACCCGTCTCCAATAAAATCAATTCCAACACCTGCCGTATAATGAAGCACTGCGGTAGAAGAATCTTTTGGGAATAGCGCTAATGCCATAACCCACAACAATACATTCAATCCTAAATTTGTAAAAAAGAATATGCGCGAAATGCGCTGCGTGCCATCGTCCTGCCAATTAGAGCCCTTGGGACTCATACTCCTTTGCAACTGCCATAACCTTATCGCCATACCATGTATAGTACCTCCAATTTGGACCTGCGATATAGCGATTTACAGCCTCGTATTCCCCAGCTGGGTTTGTAGCTCCTCGATCAGCTAAGAAAATTGCTGTTGCAACAAACGCGTCCGATAATTCATACGGATTTACAGGCGACTTTTTCGTAAACTGTTCAATTCGAGACTCAATACTCTCCCACGTCGCAGGAAGGATTTGCGCAGGCCCCATTGCTCCTCCCCACCCTTTTCCGCTTCTTGGCCTTCGAGATATCTGCGCTTTTGCCGGATCAATGCCAAGTTTCTTCGTAATACGCAAAAATGCATCTCGACTTTGTGGATGCATGTCATCAGGAAAGACTCCCGATCCAATATTCGCACCAACATTCGATTCTACTTTCAATACCGCCATAATCAGCGCCGGTCGTACTCCCGTTACCGAGCCTGCAAATTTTGCCATATCAACTGCCGTGTTCAGTGATACGTTTATCTTCCCGCTCTGCAGAGTAAATATTTTCTTATTAATTTCTTCGCGCGCAGCCTTCGCTTCCGCAATGAGATTTTCATACCGACTCTGCTCTTCTTTTTTCTGATTCAAGAATGCATTTTGTTCCGATTTCTTTGCAGCTAAATCCGCCGCTTGTGCATCAAGCAAGTTTTGCAATTGGCCTAAATCCTGTTCTTGCTGCGCCAGGCTTTGCTGTTTTTCTTCCAACGTTTTTTGCTGTTCATGCATTGCGGAAACCGCTGCAACCGCCTTCGCCTGTAGCCCCTTATATTCTTCGCGTTGCAATAGCACCTCGCTTAAACTTTCCGATGTAAATAAAATTCGTACTAAGGACTGATCTTCTTTCTCGTACAATTGGCGAATTAGTGCTCGTAGCTGCTCACGCTTTTTTGCTATGTCTTCCTGTACCTGGGCAATGCTTTCCGATGTTTCCCCTTTGGTAATTTTTACTTTTGAAATAGTCGACTTTGTTTTAGAAAGTTCCGCCTCTGCCTTTAAGAGTTCTGCTTTTAATTTTTCTACGGTAATAGCAATCGTATCTGCCTCTTGCGCAGTAGTGTTGCGCCTTGCACTCAAGTCAGAAATCTTTTTATTCAGCTGCTCTATTTGCTGCTGCTGATCTGAAATCTGCTTTTCAATGGCCGCACTTGCAGGTGTGGTGCTTGGCGATGGCGATGGAGACGGCGTTGCCTGCGCATGCGTTATGCGTCCATACGAAAAAAGTATGAGCATGCACCCTACAAAAACGACACTTCGCCTCAAATAATTCACACGCTACTCCCCTTTCTCCTGTTCGTGATCATGAACTTCTAGTCCCCATCCTTGTACAAACCCTTGCCACTCTTTCGACCCACCAGATTCATCCTCGTACCGAGCAATGGCTTCTTCTGGCGTTACAATCCGCACACCATCTGCTTCCCCTACGTCTAGTAAATGCCGGTCACTGGTTACCAACAACTCCGCTTCGCCTCCAACGGCAGCTTCAAGGAATTTCATATCTTCTTCATCATCAATAACTGCATCTACATACTCTGGCTCCGCATCTTCAAGCATCGAGAAAAAGTCGCGAATCTTTCCACGGTACTGCTCATCTGCAATCAACCGGTTCAAAATAAGTTGGTATTCCTTGATCATTTTGCGGCTTGCAACAGCAATAATCTCGCCCCCTCGGACGGCCTCTATAAGCTTTGCTTCAGCACTATAATCATCCTGAAACCCATCTATAAGTACGTTTGTATCAAGTACGATTCGCATAGCCCCTATGATATAAGTTCGCGTGCCCGATTCCAAGTCTTGGTGTGGAAAACCTGTCGCCTTTTCTTTTTTGTTTGTTGGTATACTGTTCGTATGCCAATGAGCGATTTAAGCAAGAAGCAAAGTGAAGCACTCGATGCAATTCAGAAATTTCTTGCAAAGTATAAATACGCTCCTAGTTACCGCGATGTTATGAAGGCAATGGGGATCAAGTCTCCTGCTACCGCATACGCACACGTACAACAATTAAAAGAAAAGGGGTACTTAAAAATCCGCGGAGGAGAAATGCGTTCTATTGAACTCACCCAAAAATCCAATATTTTCACCAAAGGCATAGAGCTTCCTCTTGTTGGGACTATTGCAGCCGGCGCACCGATTGAAGCAATTGAGGAGCGAGAAACAATCACCGTCCCTCTTGAACTGCTTCCGAACTTAAACTGCTTTGTACTCCAAGTACGTGGAGAGTCTATGATCGACGATGGTATTCTCCATGGCGACTACGTTATTATTGAACGCAATTTTTATCCAAAAAATGGAGATGTGGTAGTTGCGCTCGTTGATAATGAAAACGCAACACTCAAACGCTACTACCGAGAAAAAACTCGTATCCGCCTACAACCAGCAAATAAAAAGATGAAGCCAATCTACGTAAAAAATCCAACCATCCAAGGAATTGTCCGTGGCGTCATCCGCAGATACGACGACGAGAAAAAATAACCTTATTCCCCAGGAAGCTGCGCCTTGGAATCTTCCGCTCCTTCTATTTGCTCGAAGCGGTTAGCGAGCTTGTCGAGCCGGCGGGTTGAATCATCGTATTTTACCTTTGCGTTGTTCAAATGCTTGCCAGCAAGCATAAAATCTTCTGAAAACTTCCCAAAATATTGCCGAAGCGCCCCAATATACTGGAGAATTTCCCGTGTTTTTTGCTCTATCTTCATTCCGCGCAGCCCTACAAGCACTGTTTGCAAATACGCTAAGAAACTATTTGGAGATACTGGCACTACTTTGTTTTGTAAACAAAATTCCCATAACGAACTTCCTTCTTCGTCATGCACCATGGTCTCGTAGTACACCCCTTCAATAGGAATATACATGAAAGCGTAATCGAGCGTCTTTTCGTGTGAGGAAATATATTTTTGTGAAATATCGGAAATATGTTTTTTCACGTCGCGAATAAACGCCTTTCGCAAGCTGGCGCGCTCGGCACTATCTTGCTCTTTCATAAACGCTTCGTAGTGCGCAAACGGGAACTTTGCATCTACCGCAACAATGTATCCATCTTGCAGTCGAATAATCGCATCGGCAATTTCTCGACTATCTCGAAAAGGGTACTGTAGTTCGTATCGATCCTGAGGCAACACGTCTGCAAGCAAATTCCCCAACAACACTTCACCAAAACTTCCACGAATTTTTGGCGCTTTTAACAAATTTTGAAACGATACAATTTCATTACTCTTTTGGTGCAATTCAGCAGTTGATTGTTCCAATTTTCCAAGAAGCTGATTTACCGTGTGTACGGATCGCTGTGAATGTTCAATTGCCCGAGCATTCTCCGACAACCTCCGGTCTACTTGCTGGTTCATTCGCTCCATTTGGTCCATCAGCTGCTGGTGCATTTGAGCCATAAGAGTAGCCCCTTCGTCTCCACTACCCTGACGACGAGCAAGAAGCCAAACAATGCCACCCCCAATAAGAGCAGCAATACAAGCAAAAAGAATAGTTGTGATATCCATACGTTCTACTATACCCTACTTCGTATACCTATGTTTACTGGAATTATTCGCCATATGGGACGTATTAGTGCCGTTGCTACAAAACCCGATGGCAGCATGACGCTAGAAATAGAAGCCCCGTTTGCTGCCGACCTAAAAGAAGGCGATAGTGTATCGGTCAATGGCGCGTGCCTTACCGTGCTCTCGCACACAGATACCACGTGGACATGCTACCTCATGGCAGAAACCATTCAGAAAACAACACTAGGAAACCTGCACGCTGGCGATACCGTGAATCTTGAGCTGCCCGCTCAAGCAGGCGACCGGCTCGACGGCCACATTGTCCAAGGGCACGTAGACGGAGTATGCGCTATTACACATATAGAAAACCGAGGCGACGATAAGATTTACACCCTCACACCACCTTTTGCATTGCTCCAATTTATTACCCCAAAAGGTTCCATCGCACTCGATGGAGTAAGTCTTACTGTTGTAGCTGTTACGAACAATGCATTTACTGTTTCGCTCATGCCATACACGCTTTCGCACACAACACTCGGCGAAAAAGCGGTTGGAGATTCAGTACACGTTGAAACAGACAAAATGCGACAGCCCATATGGCACACTGGAACTACCGTACGGGGCGAAGGCCGCGGAGCGGAGCTTGGCTTCCCCACCGCAAACGTCACCCTCGATGCATATTCCCCTCTTCCAGAAGAAGGCATTTACGCATGCCGCGCATTTTTGAATGATGATCCAACACTGTACGCAGCAGCGCTCCATGTGGGCCCACGGCCAACTTTTACAGACTCTCCTGCTTCTGTTGAATTACATATTCTCAACTTCCCACCACGAGAACTGTACGGAACAGCTATTCGATTTACCTGCGTTCAAAAAATTCGAGACGTTGCCAAGTTTGATTCAGTTGAAGATTTACAGAAAGCAATCACAGAAGACGTACAAAAAGCATCGGAAATATTGCGTGCGTAATATATAGTATACTTTTCCCATGACCGGAATTATTCACCTTCTCATTGGAACAGCCATTGCACTCCTTGTGCCCGACACTGCAGCCATGTTCCCTATCGCATTTTTCTCACATTATGTATTCGACCTTATCCCACACATCGACCCAGGAACATTTGCGGATCGTGAGCAACCATTTACCAAGCGGCAAAAAATGGGGATTGGAGTTGACGCAATACTTATCGTTCTTACAACGATTGTTCTTATTAAAGGCCAACACGTAAACACGCATATTCTTATTGGCGCAATTGCAGCGCAACTGCCCGATTTATTTAGTCCCCTAGAGCGCTACAAATGGTTCTATCCATTTCACAAATTCCACGTACTCCTTCATTGGGACAAGAGCAAGGCAAAACACTGGAACTGGTATGTTGCCGGCATCATTAACCCCGCTATCGTATCTGCAATTTGCCTCTTTGTGATTTATCAACTCGTGTAGAGCTTACGCGGCGTATCGCTTCTCTACTTCAGCCCAATTTACAACATTCCAAAACGCGTCAATGTAATCAGCGCGTTTATTTTGATACTTCAAGTAGTACGCGTGTTCCCACACATCAAGCCCAAGCAATACTTGCTTACCTTCTGAAATTGGTGAATCTTGGTTTGCCGTAGTAACTATCTCTAATTTTACTGACCCGCCCTCAACCCTTCGACTTCGCTCAGGGTAAACAAGCCATGCCCATCCGCTTCCAAATCGGGTAGCAGCAGCTTCGGCAAATGCTTTTTGAAACGCTTCCATTCCGCCAAACGTTTCTTCTATAGCACCAGCAATACTTCCAGATGCTTCGCTCTTTGTTGGGGTAAGCAGCGTCCAAAATACGCTGTGGTTATAATGCCCACCACCATGATTGCGAACTGCCATACGAATTGCCTCCGGTATTACGTCTAGATTTTTAAGTAACTCCTCAACAGGCTTTTCTGCCAGGTCAGGGTGCGCCTCTAGTGCTGCATTTAATTTGTCGATGTACGCCTGATGATGCTTTGTATGGTGAATCTCCATAGTTTGGGCATCAATGTATGGCTCAAGCGCTGAATATTCGTATGGTAATGATGGTAATGTGTGTGACATACATCTACCCTACCGCGCACACCAAGTTTTTCCAAGAGCACAATAAGGGGTGATATACTTATGTTGATGATATTGAAAAAAACATTTTCGTTCGCTGCACTTGTTTTTACGCTTTTTATGATTATGCCGCACAGCGTACGCGCGCACGAAGCATACGTTATTGATCAAGATGAATTTTGGAGCCAGCTACACACCCCATTTAGCGCGAGTGCGTTCAACGCATGGAAAAGTCCGCACAATGTAGAAATCACTATTAAAGTTGCAATTGGTGTCCTTGTTCTCCTAGGCGCAAACTATCTCTTTAGAAAAAGTAAGCTCGGGCAAATAGTTCATCGCTGGTTTGATAGTTTTGCGTACATTAGTCCGTTGTTTACCCGCGCAGCAATTTCCGCTTCACTCTTTTTATCTGCATACACGTGGCATTTCCTTGGGCCAGAAATGCCCCTTACAGAATTCCCGCTCGCGGGCATTATGCGTGCATTACTATTTGCTGCAAGCATTATGATCGGGTTCGGTTTTCTCACTGAGCTGGGCGCGATTCTCGCGGGCATTGTATTTACTGTTGGGTTCTCCATATACGGACTGTACCTGGTCACATACCTGCAGTACGTTGGAGAACTTATTGTCCTCTTCCTCTTTGGCATGCGCCGGCTATCCGTTGATCAATTCATACTTGGTCCGCTCAAACGCCTGGTGCACTGGGAAAAATATGAAATATCTATTGTGCGTATTTGTTATGGCCTTGCGCTCATGTTTGCGGCCATTACGGTAAAATTTGGGCACCCTGCACTTACTTCAGAAGTCGCAATTACCTACAACCTCTCACAATTCCACTGGCTATTCCCGTCCGATCCGCTCCTGATTGTACTTGGAGCCGGCATTGCGGAAGCAGCAATCGGGCTTTTTATTATTCTCGGACTGGAGCTACGCTTAATGATTTTCATTGGACTGTTTTACATCACCCTTTCGCTACTCTACTTCAAAGAAAGCGTATGGCCTCATTGGATGCTGTACGGAACTTCCTTAAGCCTGCTATTCCAACCGGAAATATTCACCATAGACCACTTCCTTTTTTCCAAGCATCGAAAGAAGCATCGGTGGTATTTACGCCCTTTTACTCCCCATACTCCGCACGGCAAAAGCTCGCATAAAAGCGCAACGCGTTAGACAGATTCGCAAAAACAATTTATAAAGCAGTACATGGCCTCATCGTCTAACGGCTAGGACGTAGCCTTCTCAAGGCTAAAATCGGGGTTCGATTCCCCGTGGGGCTGCCA